>JAEEVT010000029.1 GCA_016291005.1 Prevotella sp.
TAGCCACAGCCACAGCCATACCCAGACGGTCGCGCATCATGGCTGCCAAAGGAACGACACCCTTCCATGAGAGGTTGGTAGCATTAGTTACACTTCCTGTGAGGAAGTTGGCACTTGGACAGCTAATGCCTACAGATCGGCAGCTGAAGAATCCGCCATTCTCCTCCATCATTTGTACGATGCTCTCTGTCAGCTTCGAAACATAATCATTTACGTTGGGATAGTCAGTGGTCAAAAAGCTCTCTTTTGCCAGGATGTTCCCTCGGATGTCAAGAATGGCATAGGTAGTTCGATCAATACTGATGTCGATACCCACCACATGTGTTTTTACTACTTCTTCTTCCATCATGAATAAAATAAGTTGTGTTAGTCAGTAATATGTCTGAATTTCTATTATACCTTATTTAAATAGCGAGTACTCCTCAATCTCCCAAGCCAGGGCGCTGGCTCCGAGCACATCCATCTCGTCTTCAGCCAAGGCAGAGACCAGGAACTTCGTCTTGCCTCGGATGTTGTGGAACACATGTTGGTCGAAAGTCTCCTTCGCTGGAGTGAACAGCCAGTCACCTGCATGTGTCACACTGCCCGTAAAGATAATCGCCTCAGGGTTGACGATGGAAGCGTAGGTTGCCAAGCCTATGCCCAACATCTCGCCAGTACGGCGCATGACCTCGATGGCCATAGCGTCACCCTTTTCGCAACAGAAGACAATGGCTGGAACGGTCAATGTCTCAATACCGCGCAGCATCGTTGCCTCGTCACTCTCCTCCAGCATCTCACGAGCCGTCAGGATGATACCCCTTGTGGAAGTGTACATTTCCAGACACCCCTTGGCACCACAGCCACACTGCCGACCGTCACGGACGGCGCAGGTATGACCAATCTCGCCAGCAAAGCCATCCTTTCCTAAATGCGGCACACCATTAGAGTAGAAACAACTACCCATGCCGTTACCCAACGTGATGAGGATAAAATCCTTCAAACCATGAGCCGAACCGTAGGCATGTTCGCCAAGTGCACGGGCATGGGCATTGTTACCCAAGGCTACTGCCAGACCAATACGGTCCTGAAGCATGGCGGCAATAGGTACGACACCCTTCCACGGCAGGTTAGGAGAATTACTAAGGAATCCCGTCCGGAAGTTACCACTGGAAATACTGACGCCCACCGAGCGGATGCTCTCATAGCCGCCATGAGCTTCGACCAATGTGACGATATGGTCACACAAGACAGAAGCGTAGTCGGCAATATTCGGACTCGTTGCCGTCGGGAAGGCATCTTTGGCGATGATGTTGCCCCGAACGTCCACAACAGCCACCGTAGTTCTGTCGGAACTGATGTCCACACCAACCACTTTTGTCTTTAAAGTATTCCTAATCATAAATAACTCCTGCATTACAGCTACAAAAATAGTAAGAATTTTTGAATCTGCCAAAACTTTCCTTGCTTTTTAGCAATTATTTAACGTAGTCATCCAAATAATTCTTAAAACCTTGTCCATTATTCACAATAATTTCGTATCTTTGCAAGCGATTGCAACGCCACATGCTGACCGTGGGTCAGAGAATTGTGTAAAACTATCAACATCAGATATGAACATTTTAGAACTCAGTGAACAAGAGATTGGCAGACGCGAGAGTCTGCAAGAGTTGCGCCAGATGGGCATCAATCCCTACCCTGCCGCAGAATATCCTACCAATGCTTTTTCCACAGAAATCCGCGACAGCTTCCGCGATGAGGATGAGCCGCGAGAGGTCTGTATTGCCGGCCGCATGATGAGCCGCCGCGTGATGGGAAAAGCCAGCTTTGTGGAATTACAAGACTCAAAAGGCCGCATACAGGTCTATATCACCCGAGACGACATCTGTCCAGACGAGAACAAGGACCTTTACAATGTCGTGTTTAAAAAGCTGATGGACATCGGTGACTTCATCGGTATCAAGGGGTTCGTGTTCCGTACCCAGACGGGTGAAATCAGCGTACATTGTAAAGAGCTGTCATTACTGTCGAAAGCTCTGAAGCCACTGCCTATTGTAAAATATAAAGACGGTGTGGCTTACGATAAATTCGACGACCCTGAGCTGCGCTACCGCCAGCGCTATGTCGACCTCATCGTCAACGAGGGTGTCAAGGATACCTTCCTGCAGCGTGCCACCGTCATACGCACATTAAGAAAGGTGCTTGACGAGGCTGGCTATACCGAAGTAGAGACACCGACGCTCCAGATGATTGCCGGCGGTGCCTCGGCCCGTCCGTTCATTACCCACTTCAATGCGCTGGATCAGGATATGTACATGCGCATTGCCACCGAGCTTTACTTGTTGCGCCTCATCGTAGGTGGTTTCGAGGGTGTTTACGAGATTGGCAAGAACTTCCGCAACGAGGGCATGGACCGCAACCACAATCCGGAGTTCACCTGCATGGAGCTCTACGTGCAATATAAGGACTACAACTGGATGATGTCGTTTACCGAGAAGTTGCTTGAGACCATCTGTATCGCCGTCAACGGCAAACCTGAAAGGGAAATTGACGGTAACATCGTATCGTTCAAGGCTCCTTATCGCCGTCTGCCTATCCTCGAGGCTATCCAGGAGAAGACAGGTTTCGACTGCAATGGCAAGAGCGAGGAAGAGATTCGGGCGTTCTGCCTCAGCAAAGGCATGGATGTCGACGAGACCATGGGTAAGGGAAAACTGATTGACGAACTGTTTGGTGAGTTCTGCGAAGGCACGTTTATCCAGCCCACCTTCATTACCGATTATCCCGTGGAGATGAGTCCCCTGACAAAGATGCACCGTTCTAAGCCCGGACTTACTGAGCGTTTCGAGCTGATGGTGAATGGTAAGGAGTTGGCAAATGCCTACTCTGAGCTGAACGATCCCATTGACCAGGAGGAGCGTTTCATTGAACAGATGAAACTGGCTGACAAGGGCGACGATGAGGCAATGATTATCGACCAGGACTTCCTTCGTGCCCTGCAGTATGGCATGCCTCCAACGAGTGGCATTGGTATCGGCATCGACCGTCTGGTAATGCTGATGACGGGTAAGACTTTCATTCAGGAAGTATTGTTCTTCCCACAGATGAAGCCCGAGAAGAAGATTCCTCAGAGCACGCCTGCTGAGTGGGCTGAAATCGGTGTTGCCGAGGATTTGGTACCAGTACTCCGCAAGGCTGGTTTCAACCTCGTTCAGAACATCGCCTCCGAGAAGGCTCAGGGTCTCCAGCAGAAGCTCGGCGAGATTTTCAAGAAGTACAAGCTCGACATCGCCAAGCCAAGCGTAGACGAAGTCGCTGCCTGGATTGAGAAGGCGCAAGCCTAATTGTCAATTGTAAATTATCAAGGTGTACGACTGCGGTAGAATAGCGATTATTGGCGGCGGAAGCTGGGCGACGGCCATTGCCAAGATTGTGGTGGGAAGGACTCATCACATCGGCTGGTACATGCGCCGCGACGACCGCATCGAGGACTTCCGACGCCTCGGTCATAATCCCGCTTACCTTCAGAGCGTACGCTTCAACATCGACGAGATATTCTTCTCCAGCGACCTGAACAAGATTGTCCAGCTCTACGACACGCTGGTCTTCGTCACTCCGTCGCCCTACCTGAAGAGTCATCTCAAGAAACTCAAGACCCGACTGCGCGACAAGTATATCGTCACAGCCATCAAAGGCATCGTGCCCGACGAAAACCTGGTAGTCTCAGAGTTCTTCCATCAGGTCTACGATGTGCCCTACGAGAACTTAGCCTGCATCGGCGGCCCCTCACATGCCGAAGAGGTGGCATTGGAACGACTGAGCTATCTGACTATAGGCTGCAGTGACCGCGACAAGGCACAGTCGTTTGCAGACATTCTGACTACCGACTACATCAAGACCAAGACTTCGACGGATGTTATCGGCATTGAGTATTCCTCAGTATTGAAGAATGTTTATGCCATCGCCGCCGGCATCTGCAATGGTTTGAAGTTCGGCGACAACTTCCAAGCAGTCCTCATGGCCAACGCAGTACAGGAGATGGCACGATTCCTGAAGGTTGTACATCCCATCGACCGGAGTATTGCCGACAGTTGTTATCTCGGCGACCTCCTTGTTACGGGCTATTCGAATTTTTCACGCAACCGTACCTTCGGAACCATGATAGGCAAGGGCTACTCCGTCAAATCGGCACAGATAGAGATGGAGATGATTGCCGAGGGCTACTTCGGCACCAAGTGTATGAAGGAGATTAACCGTCACTGCCATGTCAACATGCCCATCCTTGATGCCGTATATAACATATTGTACGAGCGCATCAGTCCGCAGATTGAAATCAAACTGCTGACAGATTCATTCAGATAATACTTATTTTTAATAGATAAAACAAACTATGAACAACATTAAGCTTGACATCACGAAGGCCGCCTGTTTTCTGGAGGCTGGCGCAGTGAAGGCTTTCGAGCCGAAAGTAAAGGCCGCTCAGAAGGCCTTGGAAGAGGGCACCTGCCCTGGTAATGATTTCTTAGGATGGCTGCACCTGCCCAGCAGCATCACGCCGGAATTCCTCGACGAGGTTCAGGCTTGTGCCAACACTTTGCGCGAGAAATGCGAAGTGGTTGTGGTGGCCGGTATCGGCGGATCGTACTTAGGTGCCCGCGCTGTCATCGAAGCCTTGGGTAACACCTTTGCATGGCTCATCCAGGACAAGAAGAATCCCACTATTCTCTTTGCCGGCAACAACATTGGCGAGGACTATCTCTCAGAGATGACCGAGTATCTGAAGGACAAGAAGTTCGGCGTTATCAACATCTCGAAGTCGGGTACAACGACTGAGACGGCTCTGACTTTCCGTCTGCTGAAGAAGCAGTGTGAGGCTCAGATGGGTAAGGACGCTGCTCGCGAAGTCATCGTTGCCGTCACCGATGCCAAGCGTGGCGCTGCCCGAACTTGTGCTGACAAGGAAGGTTACAAAAGCTTCATCATCCCCGACAACGTAGGCGGTCGTTTCTCAGTACTCACACCGGTAGGTTTACTGCCCATTGCCTGCGCTGGTTTCGCCATCAAGGCCCTTGTTCAGGGTGCTGCCGACATGGAGAAAGCCTGCGGTCAGGACGTTCCCTTCGAGGAGAACATCGCTGCTCAGTATGCTGCCGTCCGCAACGGACTCTATGGGGCCGGCAAGAAGATAGAAATCATGGTGAACTACCAACCTAAGCTGCACTTCATCTCTGAGTGGTGGAAGCAGCTTTACGGAGAGTCGGAGGGTAAGGACAAGAAGGGTATCTTCCCCGCCAGCGTTGACTTCACTACTGACCTGCATTCCATGGGTCAATGGATTCAGGACGGTGAGCGCACCATCTTCGAGACGGTTATCTCTATCGAGAAGCCTAACCGCAAATTGCTGTTCCCCAGCGACGACGAGAATCTGGACGGTCTGAACTTCCTGGCTGGCAAGCGCGTTGACGAGGTGAACAAGATGGCTGAGCTGGGTACCCGTTTGGCACATGTCGATGGTGGTGTACCCAACATCCGCATCTCAGTTCCCAAACTCAACGAATACTACATCGGACAGCTCATCTACTTCTTCGAGATCGGCTGTGGCATCAGCGGCAATGTCCTTGGCGTCAACCCGTTCAACCAGCCTGGTGTTGAGGCATACAAGAAGAACATGTTTGCCCTGCTCGATAAGCCTGGCTATGAGGAAGACAGCAAGGCTATCAAAGCGAGAATCGCAAATGAATAAAGAAATTGAGCATTATTTAGATAAGCACGGCTTCGGGCATTTTTGTCCGAAAGCCGTGCTTTTCGATATGGACGGCGTCATTTACGACTCCATGTCAAACCATTCGGTCAGCTGGCATGACGCCATGAAGGACTTTGAACTAACGATGCCTTATGAAGGTGCTTACCAATATGAAGGCATGCGTGGCGTGGAGACCATCAAGTTGCTGGCCCGCGAACAGTGGCACCGTGAACTTAGCGACGAGGAAGCACAGAAGATGTATGCCCACAAGGCAGAAATCTTTGCCCGCCAGTGCCAAAAGACACCAGCCAAGATGATGCCCGGCATCAAGGAACTGATGCAGCAAATTAAATCCTACGGGTGGAAGATATGTGTCGTTACAGGTAGCGCTCAACATGCCCTACTCGACAAATTACTGATTGACTTTGACGGTTTGCTGAGCGAGGAACTTATCGTCACAGCCTTTGATGTTACCCACGGCAAACCCGCTCCAGACCCTTATCTGAAAGGTATGCAGAAATGTGGTATTCAACCTTGGGAAACCATCGTCATTGAGAATGCACCACTTGGTGTCCGCGCTGCCGTTGCTGCCAAATGTTTCACCATCGCCGCCAACACCGGACCGCTCCCAGACAGCATGCTACAGGCAGAAGGAGCCGACTTAGTTGTCCCCGCTATCGTCGCCGTTGGTGTCCATTTGGGTATCCTGGCGGACGGTCAGCTCTCCCATTCTTGACAGTCGGACTATCAGCGGAATGTATTCATCCGTCTGTGGCAGGCCTACACTGGCGGCAAACACCAGCCAGTCGCCGTCTGCCTTGTCGAAGACAATGCCTTCCAAGATACCTTTCTTACGATAATCTTCGGTGATGTAATTCAGAAAATATTGTTTTGTGAAGGTACGGGTGAAGAATACCGAACCATCCTGTCGCGACACCTTGACGGAAAAAACATTATCCACAAACTTCTGACCCGTCTCGTCCTTCACCATCGGCAGTGAATCGGCTGGTTGGCGATGAACAGTCACATGATAGGTCTTACCTATCCACTCCACGTCACGCTCATCGTTGTATTCCTGCATCTTGACAGGTGCCTTGGGTTTGACCTTCACCACGCGCTGGGCTATGATATCGTCACTTTTTTTCTGTCCGCCACAGGAGGCAAGCATGGCCACTATCAAGGCCACAGCCACCATCATAAAACTTTTTTTCATTGTTTCTTTTCTTGGTTAGAACTGCAAAGATACAGCAAATCAGGGGAAAATCCAAATTTTAACAGCGTTTTTTTTGCTGTCTCCCTTTTTCTTCGTACCTTTGCAGACTGTAACAATAAAGAATTGAAGAATTCTTGAATAGAAGAATTGAATTATAGAAATAAAAAGAAAAAAGATGAATTATCTTGATAGAAACGAGTTTAACTTTGAGCCAAGCCAGAAAGTGCTTGATGCCGTGAAGAACTTTGATGCCAAGGACTTGTGCTTCTATACCCGCATCTACGACCAGGGTAAGAAGAGTGTCATTTCTGTCCGTGTCAGTGAGATTTATGGCATTCCCGAGGAGCAGGTGCTGCTGACCTACGGTGGTGAGGACATGCTGAAGAACGCCATCCACTACTTCCTCTCGGCAAACTCACAGGGAGCAGAACCCAATACGAAGATCCTTATCCCAGAATTCTCGTGGTGGTACTATAACCGTGTAGCCAGTGAGTGTGGCGGTACGTTTGAGATGTACCCCCTGCACGAAAAGGAAGACACCTTCGCCTACGATGTGGACGAGGTCATAGAATACACCAACCGCATACATCCCCGCATGCTGCTCTTAGCTTCGCCCAACAATCCTACGGGCAACAGCCTCAGCAGTGAGGAGATTGGCCGTATTATGGAGAACATCCCATCTGATACAATGGTGCTGGTCGATGAGGCTTACGCCAGCTTCATCACTTCTGACACAGACTACATTGCTCCACTGGTAAATAAGTACAACAACCTTATCATCTCGCGTACATTATCTAAGTTTTACGGACTGCCTGGCTTGCGCTGTGGCTTCGGGTTCATAGGCAAAGGTCACGACCAATTCCTGAGCTACGTTAATAAGTACTTGGGCTACAACCGTTTCTCGGAGGCTGTCGCACTGGCTGCCCTTGATAGCGACGAACACTACCGCCGCGTGGCCGACGATATGGAGTGGGGACGCCAGCTTTACAAGAAAGTTCTCGACCCGCTGCCAGGTTTCAAGGTATATAAGTCAGTAGCAAACTTCATCCTCATCAAGTATCCCCTGGAAATCAAGGACGCCCTGATGGAAGCCCTCAAGATTCAAGACTATAAGATTAAGTTCATGGGCGATAAGGGTCTGGAGTCCTGTCTCCGCATCACGCTGGGCCGTAAGGAACAGACACAGGTGGTCTGCGACACCATCAAGGCGGTGTATGAAAAGGTAAAAAAGTAAACAGGTAAAGAAGTAAAAAGGTAAAAAGGTAAAAAGTGGACGAGAAAGTTAAAGCAACGCTTAAATCATCAGAGACGGAAGACTGGCTTGACCTCCATGTCGTCCGTCCCTTCTGTTATTATCTGGCAGTATTCTTCGCCAAGTTTGACGTACACCCTAATACAGTCACTATCTGGTCGATGATAATCGGTGCTGCCAGTGCCATCTTCTTTGGTTGCGCCAGTTGGTATTATGGTGGCACCATGGGATTATTATATAACATCATCGCCATCGCCATGCTCATAGTGGCCGACATCTTCGATTGTACTGACGGACAGCTGGCACGAATGACGGGAAAGAAGAGCCAATTGGGGCGCATCCTCGACGGTGTGGCAGGCTTTACGTGGTTCATTCCCATATATCATCTGATGGTTTATCGTTTCTACCTGCATCACGACATCGAGTTTCAGTGGCTTGGCATTGCCGACACCGAACAGAACGTCCTCATCGCCACAGCCGTGGTCTATGCCTTAGGACTCATCGGTGGCATTTGTGGAACTGGAGGTCAGCAACGTTTGGCCGACTATTATATTCAGATACACCTTTTCTTCCTGAAGGGCGAGAAAGGTAGCGAGCTCGACAACTCAAAGCGGCAACAGGAGATTTACGACCAGATGACGCCCGAGACGCATAGTGCTGCCGAGCGCTACTTCCAGAAGACGTACATCGGTTATACGAAGAAACAGGAGAAAGTGACACCCCAGTTCCAGCGCCTGATGCAGAAGCTTCGCGAAAAGTTCGGCTCGACGGACAATATTCCTGAAGACATCCGTCGTGAGTTCCACGATGCCTCACTGCCCGTCATCTTCTGGAATGGTCTGCTGACCTTCAACTTCCGCTCTTTCTGGTTGTTCCTGTTCTGTCTGCTCGACGTTCCTGCCATGTATTTCGTCTGGGAAATTGTGGGCATGGGACTGCTCTACCTCTATGTCAGACACCGTCATGAGACGTTCTGCAAGCATATCGCAGATAGAATAAGTAATGAGTAATTACACCTTGTTATAATGAAGTGGACGAAGCAACGCCTGAATAATCTCTTCTTCTTTTTAGGGTGCGCAGCATGTGTCATAATGCTGTTCACCTTTGACGTCAGCTTCGTCGAGCTATGGGAACATATCTGTCATGCCGGCTACTGGCTCATACCCATCATCGGCATTTGGATAGTGGTCTACGGCCTCAATGCATTCGCTTGGCGGGCCATCATCTTCGGCAACGTTGGCCATGAGGAAATCGCAAACCGTAAACTGTCAAGTCGTAAGTTCTTCTGGCGAATTTACCGCCTTACCATTACGGGCTACGCACTGAACTACGCCACACCTGTCGGTGGACTGGGCGGCGAGCCCTACCGCATCATGGAACTGTCGAAGGACATCGACAACCAGCATGCCACAAGTAGTGTCATCCTCTATGCCATGATGCACTTCTTCGCCCACTTCTGGTTCTGGTTCATCAGCATTTTCATCTACCTCGCCCTGGTGTTGATAGGCGACATGCCCATCACGACAGCCATTGCCATTGTGCTCGGCATCATCGTCGTCTTCTGCCTCGTAGCCTTCTATATCTTCTCCAGAGGTTATCGCCACGGACTTGTGGTCTATACTCTCGGCATCCTCGGTAAGATTCCTGGCCTGAAAGGCTGGAGCCGCCGTTTCCGTGGGCGCCATGCCGAGGCTCTGCGTAACATCGACTGTCAGATAGCCGCCCTCTACAGCCAGGACACACGGGCATTCTATACCAGTCTGGTATTGGAATACTCGTCGCGCATGGTTCAGAGCCTTGAGGTCATGTTCATGCTGTTGTTGTTTGGTATCGACTGCGGTGGAGGCTTCGGTGGACTGTTACTCACCTATTTGCATAGTGTCCTAATAGTATCCTTCACCACCCTCTTCGCCAACCTCATCGGTTTCCTTCCCATGCAGATAGGTGTTCAGGAGGGAGGTTTCGTATTGAGCATTGCCGCCATGGGGCTGTCTGCAGCCTTAGGCATCTTCGTCAGCATCATCTGCCGCGTCCGTGAAATTCTCTGGATAGCCATCGGCATGGCGCTCATGAAGATAAAAGAGTAATCATAAAGATCAAAGTTCTTAGACCTGAAGGTCAAAGCGACCAAGGTCGATGACAAAGATCAAAATTCAAAGTTCAAAATTCAAAGTTCAAAGAAAACATGATTGGAGTAATATTGGCAGCCGGAATGGCAAAGCGTTTGCGCCCGCTGACTGACGAGCGCCCAAAATGTCTGTTGAAAATAGGTGAGCGCACCCTGTTGCAGCGCACCGTCGATGCCATGTTGGATGCGGGCATCACCGAATTTGTCATCGTCACTGGCTATCGCGCCGAGATGATCCGTGACTTTCTCACCGAGCACTATCTCTCGAATGCGTCAAAGTGCCCCGACAACGAGCGTCCCACCTTCCACTTCATCCACAACGCTGACTACGAACATAACAACAATATCTTCTCGCTATGGATGACGCGTCCTTATACTGATGGTCATGAATTCCTGCTCTCGGACAGCGACATCCTCTTCGACCCACAGATTATCCGCACCGTGCTGGCCGCTGAAGGCAATGCTTTAGCACTGAACCGTCATGAGTGCGGAGAGGAAGAGATTAAGGTTATCGTCGATAGTGACAACCGTATCATGGAACTTAGCAAGACCTGTTCCATCGAACAGGCCATTGGCGAAAGTGTCGGTTTCGAGAAGATGACTGCCGAATACAGCACAGCTCTTTTCCGCGAACTGGAACAGATGATAGAGGGCGAGGGGCTCATCGACATCTTCTATGAGCGGGCTTTCGAGCGCCTTATTCCACAAGGCCACACCTTCCGCATCGTCGATACTACGCAGTTCTTCTCCATAGAGCTCGACACCGTGGAAGACTTCAAAAACGCCAGCCAGCTCATCCCCGCCAGTCTTTTCTAAACCAGCCCATATAATGACAGATGCTCCTTCCCTCACGGGCCGGAGCATCTATTGTCCTGATATCTTTTTACGTAAAGACGAGTCAACCTAATGATAGACTTTTTTAGGCACGCTTGCCTTTCTTTGAAAACACTATGTTAACCTAAATCACTATGATGTATAAAAAATCTTCTTCTGTTTTCTAATTATCTGACGGCAAAGGTACGAAAAAGTTTAATATAAAATAAAATAATATCGATTATTTCTTTCATTTTGAGTTTTTTTAGCTATCTTTGTGCTCAATAAGACACATAAGAATGACAAAGCTTCTTCAATTAACATTTCTATGTATGCTGGTATTCTGCTCCAGCTGCGGCAGCGGGAAGTCTGAAGAAGTGACCACGGAGGAAACAAGCCAAGAGCGTCCATCGCTGGTCACGCAGGTCAGACAATGTGCCCGACTCTATACCACCGAGTACCGCATCCACAAGATTATCACCCACGATGACGTATTACGGCTAAAGGGGAGCCTGCTCAGTCAGAACATCAACATCCCGTTGCCTTTGGGTGACCGCAAGGTAGCCATACCCATGGATGCCACGCTGAAGGCGTATATCGACTTTAGCAACTTCTCCGAGGCTGACATCGAGCGTGATGACAACCACATCACCATCTTGCTGCCTGATCCTAAGGTTGTGATGACGAGTTCGAAAATCAACCAGAAGGAGGTTCGAGAATACGTGGGGCTGACGCGTTCGCACTTCACCGATCGTGAGTTGACGGCCTACGAACAACAGGGTCGGCAGGCCATCCTCAACAGCATTCCACAGTTAGGCATCCTCGACCAGGCACAGGCCAATGCAGCCCGTGTGCTGGTACCCATGCTCACCGAGATGGGCTATCAGGAAGAGAACATCACCATCGCCTTCCGCAAAAATCTGGATATCAGCCGACTGATAGACATTAAACTGGGACGATAAACTAAGAACTTTATGATTACTTCTTAATTCTAAAATGAAAAAAAAGCTCATCATCATATTTGCTCTGACACTGGCTGTCCTCCTGGCCATTATGTGGCTGGTGTATACCATCAGCCATACAGAACTCACCGTCGATGCCGACCAGCAGATAGACGTCACCCCGGAACAGATTACCAGTATCAAGGCCATCGGCGAATGGGAGTTTCTGTCCATTGCCAACGAAGAACTGGTTGATACCGTCCGTAAGGGACTGCTTTCCGACGACCACTTGGTGCGCGTCTATTATGGCACCCTGCGCTTAGGCGTCAACATGCATCAGGTAGAACCAGGCTGGATAAAGACAGAAGGAGACTCCGTCACCGTCACCCTGCCCAACATCACGCTGCTCGACCGCGACTTCATCGACGAGGCCCGCACAAAGAGTTTCTTCGAGAACGGTCGCTGGAAGCCCAAAGATCGCGAGGCACTCTACAAGAAGGCCTACCGCCAGATGCTCGAACGCTGTCTGACACCGGAAAACAAGCAGCGGGCCCGCGAGAACGGCGAGGCACAGTTCCGTCGCATGATGAAAGCCTTAGGCTACAACCATGTAGCAATACGCTGGCAGGAGCCAAATAAAAGGAATGAATGAAATTAGAAATGTAAAACCGTCAGCCGATTGCCGTTGACACGAAAGCGGATGTCGTAACACATGAAAGGCATACCATACTCGCGACTGGCATCGTCGTGATAGTGTGGACGGGGATCCAAAGATAATGCCTCACGCAACGCCTGCACATCTGGATCGGAAAGCTTGCGGCACAGTTCATCAGGCAGGTCCACCTCCAACCGTTGCCATTCCCGCCGTTCCGTAAAACCTCCACGGGCCTCGGCGTGACTATCGACATACGGTAAGTAGGGCTTGATGTCATAGATAGGCGTGCCATCCATGAGGTCTGCCCCAAGCACGTCAATAGCCGGCACCGTCAAATCGATACTGGCAATGCGCACCGACGACAGTCCTAAGTTGTTGGGACGGAACGGCGACCGCGTGGCCCACACCCCTACCCTTTCGTTGCCGCCAAGCAACGGAGGTCTCACGGTAGGATGCTTTACAGCATCGACATTCTCGGAAAAGCCCCATATCAGCCATAAATAGTCATACTCTTCCAATCCGCGAAGGGCTTCAGCCTGCCGGTATTCCGCCACGAACTCAATCCTACCGCGCAACTCGCTGACGATGCCGCTCTGCCGCGGAATGCCGAACTTGCTCGTAAACGGAGAGTGGAAAAAAGCTATCGGTTCTATCTTTGCCATATATTCTTATAACGTCTCGTTGCTGTTTCTATTGTTTGTTGGTTAAATACTTTTTTTGAGGGCATCAGCATTTTTTTCTCTTTTCACTCTTCACTTTTCACTTATTTTTGTACCTTTGCACCCATGGAACAAAGAAAACCCATCACCTTCGATACTGTTGTCCGTGGTTTCATCGGCATCGTCATCGTCGTAGGCATCGTCATGTTGCTCAACAGGCTCAGTACTGTGCTGCTGCCGTTCTTCTTGGCATGGCTCATTTCATACTTGTTGTTCCCACTGGTTACTTTCTTCCAGTACCGGTGCCGCATGCGGTTCAGAATACTCGGCATCCTCAGTGCCTTCATCGTGGTAGGTGCCATACTGACAGGCCTCTTCATGCTCATGATTCCGCCCATGGTGGAAGAGGGCCTGCGGGTGAAAGACCTCATCATGGCCTATGTCACCAACGACGCCACGATGAGCAACATCCCCAAGATTATCGAGGACTTCATTCACGAACATATCACGGTGAAGGACGTCAAGGACTTCATTACGCAGGAGGGGTTCATCGATAGCATCCAACAGGCCGTGCCGAAGGTTTGGAGCGTAGTCGCCCAGTCCATCAGCATCGTCTCCAGCGTCTTCTCCCTTACCATGGTGGTGCTCTACACCTTATTTATATTACTGGACTATGAGGAGATTTCCAACGGATGGGTGGAACTGCTGCCAGTTCGCTATCGCAACTTTGCTCAGAAACTGGTTGCCGACGTCACACAAGGTATGAACCTCTACTTCCGCGGACAGGGTCTGGTAGCCCTCTGCGTGGGCATTCTGTTCAGCATCGGCTTCCTCATCATCGGCTTCCCCATGGCCATCGGTCTGGGCATGTTCATCGGACTGCTCAACATGGTGCCCTACTTGCAACTCGTCGGCTTCGTTCCGACCATCCTGCTGGCCGTCGTCAAAGCTGCCGATACGGGCGAGAGTTTCTGGATGATCATGCTCGGCGCACTCATCGTCTTCGCCGTAGTACAGACCATTCAAGATACCATCCTCACACCAAAAATTATGGGTCACGTTACGGGCCTCAACTCAGCCATCATCCTGTTGTCGCTCTCCATCTGGGGTTCGCTGCTCGGCATCCTTGGCATGATCATTGCCCTGCCCATGACCACCCTGCTCATTACCTATTACCAAAAATATGTGGTCAACCGAAGTAAGAGTTAATAAGTAATCATAAAGTTCTTAGACCTGAAGGTCAAAGCGACCAAGGTCGATGACAAAGATTAAAGTTTAAAGTTCAAAGTTCAAAGAAATATGAAACAGACATTTAAACCTGCTACGCTGTGCGTTCAGGCAGGATGGGAACCGAAGAACGGCGAGTCGCGCGTGCTTCCTATTATCCAGAGTACGACTTTCAAGTATGATAACACCGAGGAAATGGCCGACCTGTTCGACCTGAAGAAGGACGGCTACTTCTATACCCGTCTTGCCAATCCGACCAACGATGCCGTGGCCAAGAAGATTGCCGCCCTCGAGGGTGGCGTGGGTGCTGTGCTTACCTCCTCTGGTCAGGCCGCTAACTTCTACGCCATTTTCAACATCTGCGAAGCTGGCGACCACATCGTCACTTCCAACGAGATTTATGGTGGCACCTACAACCTCTTCGGTGTCACGCTGAAGAAACTTGGCATCGAGTGTACCTTCGTCAATCCCGAAGCATCGGAGGAAGAGATTAGCAAAGCTTTCCGTCCCAACACAAAAGCCCTCTTCGGCGAGACCATCTCGAATCCGGGCTGTAAGATTCTCGACATCGAGAAGTTCGCCCGCATTGCCCACCAACACGGCGTGCCCCTCATCGTCGACAACACCTTCCCAACGCCAATCAACTGCCGTCCCTTTGAGTGGGGCGCCGACATCGTCACACACTCCACAACCAAGTATATGGACGGACACGCCACACAAGTTGGTGGCTGCGTTGTCGATAGCGGCAATTTCGAATGGAACGAGAAGTTCCCTGGTCTGACCACTCCTGACGAGTCGTACCACGGTCTGACATACACCAAGGCTTTCGGCAAGATGGCCTATCTCACCAAGCTCGTCGCCCAGCTGATGCGCGACTTAGGCAGCATTCCATCACCACATAACGCCTTCCTGCTGAACCTCGGACTGGAGACGCTCCACCTCCGCATGCCACGGCATTGCGAGAACGCCCAGCGCGTGGCAGAATTCTTAGAGCAGGACGACCGCGTAGCATGGGTGCACTACAGCGGACTCCCCTCCGACGAGTGTTACACTCTGGCTCAGAAGTACCTACCCAACGGCTCCTGCGGCGTCATGGCCTTCGGACTGAAGGGTGACCGCCAAACTGCCGTCAAGTTCATGGATGCCCTGCGCCTGATAGCCATCGTCACCCATGTGGCCGATGCCCGCACCTGCGTGTTGCATCCCGCCAGCCATACCCACCGTCAGCTCTCCGACGAACAACTAAAAGAGGCCGGCATTGCCCCCGACCTCATCCGTCTCTCCGTCGGTATCGAGGACATCACCGACATCCTCGCTGACCTCCGTCAAGCCCTCGACAAAATCTGACCTTATGGTCTTCCACCGCCAGGGCCACCCATACCGCCTCCCATACCTCCGTTGATGGTATTGGAGGCGGTTGCCGTTATGCTATTGGCCAGGCTGATGGTATAGCTCGCGCCGTTGGTCATACCAGGAACGCTGACGAGTATAGTGCCGTTCTGGTAGGAGTATGGCGGCATGGTAAACGTTGCCAGCGTGGTGGAGCCATTGCTTACGGTCACTGTCTGGTTGGCATTGACACTACCTGAAGTGGTGATGATGCCCTGAGTGGTTGCGCCTAACGAGCCGTCCACGCGTCCGCCAATGCCAAAGATCTTCGTGCCGGAAATGTAAAGCTTCTTCTGTTCGTTGATGTCGATGCCGCCCTCTGCACCGCCTGCACCGAAGGCTACCAGCGTGCCACCCTTCAGATACATGTCGCCGTTGGCGTCGATGCCGTCGTTGGTGGTACCCACAGTGACTACCGTTCCATCACTAATGGTCAGATCACCCGATGAGTTGATGCCGTCGTCGTGAGCCGAGACCATCACGCTACCGCCGGTAACGTCGAGCGTTCCCTTGCTCTCAATGCCCTCACCGTTGGTTCCGATAGTACGTACCATGATGTCTCCTCCAGAAATGGTCAGCACACCATGAACATTCTTTGTACCGACCTTAATACCCTTTGGCGACGAGGTATAGTTGTCATCCAGATTGTCGGTATTGCCGGTGTAGTTATGGTTCTCCTGAGAACCGTTGCTGTAGTACAGGCCGCCCTCGGTGACTACTCGCACCTTGCCGCCACTGATATAGGCTTCCCAGTCGGCCTTCAGACCCTTGCCACCGCTGCCCGTCGCCTTAACATAGACTTCGCCACCCTTAATGGTCAGCACACTGTCGGCCTTGATGCAGGCAGCTGCCTTCGTTTCTAAGTCTTCTATATCCCACTCACCGTTGCCTGTGGCAATGACGGTAGTGCGTCCACCGTTGATGACGATGTCGTCCTCACTATTAAGACCCTTGGCTCCAGAACCGCTGGTCTCTACGTTCAGGATGCCGCCGTTGACGATGATGCCGTCGTTGGCCTTAATGCCATTGTTGGTAGTGCTATTCACGTAGATGTTGTTACCTGCCGAGAAGAGAATGTAGTCGGCCGAGTGGATGCCGTTATTGTAGTTGCCGTAGACGCTTAGCGACCCCGAACCGCTGAACAACAGTTTGCCCTTGCAGTAGAAGGCACCTTTGTGGTCGTTCTTCGATGCCGTACCGTCGCTGACTTTGTTGTCACCGTTGAGGACGATAAAGGCGCGCTTCTTCGAAAGCAGGTTAACGGCTGCCGAGTCGGGGTTGGTAATGTCTGTACCGTTCAGCCTAACCTCATATTTCTTGTCGCCGAGGATGGTGAGCGAGCCGTTCGACGTCGTTCCGCTGACTACGTAGCAGATGCTCTTTTCCGAGCCGTGGTTAGCCGTGACGTGACCGCCGTTAACGGTAATCTCCACGCCATTCTCAGTCTTGGCGACGGGGTTGCTCATGTCGATGGCAATCTCAGTAGTAAAACTGTTTTGGCTGATGTCGTCCTCGTCTTCAGGATAGTAGGCCACGGCCACATCAGCTGGCTCAGCCGTAGTCTTGTCGATGTTGATGTCGAAGGTCAACAGTTCTCCACTACCTGCTGTAGCGCTGCCATTACCGGTGCCCATTGTGCCGCCACCCTGTGGCGTGCCACCGTTGACATAGGGCGTCAAGCTGTTGTCGAAACTGTCGTCCGTACTACATGCGCAGAACATTGCTGCCGTAAGGGCTGCAATCATTAAGAAATTTGTCGTCTGTTTCATAATTGTTTTGTCTTTAGTAATTATAATCATTCTTTTCGGTGCAAAGGTACATAAAAACAACTCGTCTACGAAACTTTTTCAGCGAACGGGCCATATCCTTCAACCAATGGACGTCAGCCAATCTTGTCTGAAGGGAAAAACATAGAGGCAGACTCGCTGAGCCTGCCCCTATATATAATATAATAAGTTGTAAACCTAAAATTACTTCTGAATCATCTTCTTGCCGTTAGAGATGACAACACCCTTGTAGTCCTTGCCAACCTTCTGACCAGCCAGGTTGTAGACAGCGCTGTCAACCTTGATGTTCAGCATCTCGCTGATGCCGGTACCACCACGGGTCACCTTCAGCAGGGTAACGTTTGTACGAGTTGCACCAGTCAGTCCGTTAGCACGACCCAGCTTCAGCGTGGCGGCATCTGCTTCCAGTGTATAGCTCTCGGGAGTGGGATCAGTAGCTACATTACGGCCGTTGATGAACAGCCCAGATGTCCAAAGGTCAACAGGAGTCTCACCCTTTGCACCAGTGAAGAGTGTAACAGCAGCCTGTTTGGTATCGTCGCTATTATTGAAATAGCCTGCTACGGTCACCACATCGCCAGTCTTGAAGCCACCCTCAATGCTCATCTCAGCCCAGTTGTCGTTGATAACGCCATCTGATGTGTAACCATTAGCAAAAGAAATGTTCTTGGAAGTGTCTGCATTACCATGATACTTCTGGGTATTGTCCCATGATGTTGTTCCGCTAATTGTAATACCATCCGTAGAGTTGGGGTAATCAATAGAAGAACCTGGAGTAGGGTCACCACCACCGGGCTGGTCACCGCCGCCGGGTTGGTCACCACCAGTTTCACCAGGAGCCAGTTCGATGCAGTAGAAGTTGACGGATCCGTCAGGGAAGTTAATCTCGGCAGTACCAGCCTTTACAGTACCATTATAAATGGGATGTACTTTCGTTGTACCAGTAGGATTCTCATCTGTAATTGCAGCCTCAATGTCCATTGAGACAGCATTGGCATCAAGCACTTTGAAGTTGAGAACTGTAGCACCATTCTGTACAACCTGAATACCTCTCTCAGTAGTGCTACTGCCTGTACGAGCATAGATGCTCAGTTTGCCGTCAGCAGGAATCGTCAGGGTAATCCAGCGCTCCTTGCCTGAAGTAGTCTGTGACTTACCGCCAGTCTTCAGACGATGGGTAAAATTCTCCTGAGCAGAGGCATCGCCAAACCATGCACTGTTAGCATCTATGGCAAACTTGCCTTCACCATCCTTAATAGTAAGAACTAAGCCATCCTTGCTGAACGTCTTTCCATCAAGGGTTCCTGCTGCAGCAACGTCATCTGCACCAAAGGTAATTCTCTGCGCATTAGCAGTCAGAGCCAAAGCAGCAACAGCAATAAGCGTAAAAATTTTCTTCATAAGCGTTATTTGTTTTAATTTGTTAGTAAATATTTCTTGGTCGTTTTGTCTGACAATGAGCCTTCTGAATTGGAGCAGTTTGCCCATAGTGACTGCAAATTTACGGGTTTTCCGCTAAACAACCAAATATTTACCCATATTAATACAAAAAACTCACGTAAAGGTTTGCGGGCTTTGTTACCAGTCGGAGAGTCGGGCTTTGGCTTCTATGCGGGTCTCCGTCTCGTCGTCAAGGGCCGGGAAGAAGTCCATCTTCGTCAAACGCTCTACCTCATCGACACTGCGCACGGCATCGTTCATCAGCTGTTTCTTGCCCTCGTTGCGATAGACGAAGCCGATGGCTTTAGGCGTTCCCTTACGACAGAGCACCACCTTGAAGAAAACATCAGGTACCCATACCTTGTTCCTGCCTATGGTTTTCTGCTGGCCAACAGCGGTAAACAGCGGACCGCAGACGATGTCGATGGCACCATATTTCCGAGCCCAGTCGCGACAAAGCATCTCCAAGTCGTTCCATTCATATTTGTTCAGACCGTGGTTCTGCGGACAAATGTTCGTAAAGAGAAACGACTGCGTCATAGCCTGACTGTCCCACTTATTGTCGCCTGCCGGACACATGTGGCCACGATCGTAACGCGAATTATAGTAGTCGTCGTCCGTCGCACGCTGACCCCTGACGATATCCTCGTCTTCCGAGAACACCTCCTCATGGCGCTGGACAGAGCCGCGGGTATGGCTGTCCGTCAGGTGCCACGCCACCCAGTTGGGGGTCTTGGTGGAGCGATTATAAGAGGTGGTATAGCCACGCCTATGCAGAATCCGCTCAGGACGGTCGTTCAGCGGAGCCGGAATCTCGTATAGCCTGACAACCTTGGCTCGCTCCGACCGTTGGTCAGAGCGTGGCGCCGTTTGGGTAGCACTAAATAATCCGTCAGCGGTCTGTTCCGACTGCGCTTTCTGACTTTGCCCGTTGCACGACAACAGCACAACGGCCAAAGCACATATCCAAACGATGCTCTTTATGTTCTGTGACATCAATCTACACCTTATTATATTATAAGGGGCAGGCGTGCTGGCCTGCCCCTTATGCATTAGTCAACTTTCTTGGCCAGCTTTTCGGCCTTCAGGCGAGCCTTCGAGGCTTTGACGACGGCCTTGTCGGCAGCAACCTTCTTCTTCAGGTTACCGGGATCAGCAGCGGCCTTCTCGGCGAGCTTCTGGGCTTTCTCCTGAGCCTTCTCGGCATCCTTCTGAGCCTTGTTGGCCTTCTTTACGGCGTCGTTGTGCTTCTTAATCTCCTTCTCCTTCTTCTTAGCAGCCTTCTCAGCTTTCTTCTTGGCCTTCTCCTGCTTCTCGATAGCCTTCTGCTGCTCTTTGGCCAGCTTCTCGGCACGCTTCTGGGCTTCAATCGTTACTTGGTCGGGAACAGGAACTACGTCCTGAGCCTGGGCGTTGCTCACCGAGCACCAACCCATCGTGGCCACGAGGGCCACCATTCCTAAAATCTTCTTCATAAGCTTATCAACAATTAAGTTTATTACATTTCTTGCATGCAAAAGTACGAGAAAACTTCGTAACCACCAAATAATAAGAGCATTTTTTTCTTTCTCAGCCTTCAATACAAGCAAGACGGGGCGTACATTACCGACAAAACGACAGCACTTTCTGCCGTTTTGTCGGTTTTCATTTCTTCGGCACACAGTTTGTGCGGCAGTGGTCAGTATGAACAAATAAAAAACATTTAGGAGGACAAAACTATGACATTAGACAAGTTTACCATCAAAGCGCAGGAGGCGGTACAAGAAGCCGTCAATACCGCGCAGCGCAACGGGCAGCAGACCATAGAACCCATACACCTGCTGGCCGGCATCATGAATAAGGCCAAGGACGTCACCACGTTCTTGTTCCAGAAACTCGGCGTCAATGCCCAGCAGATTGACCTGCTCATCAAGACCGAGCTGCAACATCTGCCTCGCGTAACGGGCGGCGAGCCCTATCTCAGCTCGGCTACCAACAGCGTTCTGCTGAAGGCGCAGGACTATGCCCACAAGATGGGCGACGAGTTTGTTTCCTGTGAGCCAATGTTATTGGCTCTCCTCACCGACGGTCAGACAGCCGGACGCATCCTCAAGGATGCCGGCATCACGGAGCGCGACCTCCGTGCCGCCATCCAGGAGCTGCGCCAAGGACAGAAGGTGCAGTCGCAGAGTGCCGACGACAACTACCAATCGTTAGGCAAGTATGCCAAGAATCTGGTTGACCTGGCCCGTCAGGGCAAGCTCGACCCAGTCATCGGCCGCGACGACGAGATTCGCCGCGTGTTGCAGATTCTGAGCCGTCGCACCAAGAACAATCCTATATTAATAGGTGAGCCAGGTACGGGTAAGACGGCCATCGTCGAAGGACTCGCCGGACGTATCGTCCGCGGTGACGTACCCGAGAACCTGAAGGACAAGCAGCTCTTCTCGCTCGACATGGGTGCCCTGGTGGCTGGTGCCAAATACAAGGGTGAGTTCGAGGAGCGTCTGAAGTCGGTCATCAATGAGGTGACGAAGAGCGAAGGACGCATCATCCTCTTCATCGAGATTCACACGCTGGTCGGAGCCGGTGGCGGCGAGGGGGCTATGGACGCTGCCAACATCCTGAAGCCCGCTCTGGCACGTGGCGAACTGCGTGCCATCGGCGCCACTACGCTGAACGAGTATCAGAAGTACTTCGAGAAAGACAAGGCCTTGGAGCGCCGCTTCCAGACCGTCATGGTCGATGAGCCTGACGAACTCTCTGCCATCAGCATCCTGCGCGGACTGAAGGAGCGTTACGAGAACCACCACAAGGTGCGCATCCAGGACGATGCCTGTATCGCCGCCGTCCAGCTCAGCGAGCGTTACATCTCAGAGCGCTTCCTGCCCGACAAGGCCATCGACCTCATGGATGAAGCTGCTGCCAAGCTGCGCATGGAACGTGACAGCGTTCCAGAAGAACTGGACGAAATCACGCGCCGTCTGGCCCAGCTCGAGATTGAGCGCGAGAGCATCAAGCGCGAAACGGGCTCCGCCGGCAACGTGGGAAGCGGTTTGCCCGCTTCCGACAAGCTGGCCCAGCTCGACAAAGACATAGCAGAGTTGAAGGAACAGGAGTCACAGTTCCGTGCCAAGTGGGAGGGCGAGCGCCAGCTCATCAACCGCATCCAGCAGGACAAGCAGGAGATGGAAACCCTGCGCATTGAGGCCGAACGTGCTGAGCGCGAAGGTGACTACGGTCGCGTAGCCGAAATCCGCTACTCGAAGCTAAAGGCTCTTGAGGATGACATCGCGGCCATCCAGCGCCAGCTGGATCTGGCGTCCGCCGATTCCGTCGGCGGAAGAATGGTCCGCGAGGAGGTGACAGCCGATGACATCGCCGAGGTCGTTAGCCGCTGGACGGGCATTCCCGTCACCCGAATGCTGCAGAGCGAACGTGAAAAACTGCTGCACCTCGAGGAAGAGCTGCACCACCGCGTCATTGGACAAGACGAAGCCATCGTGGCCGTCTCTGACGCCGTACGCCGCTCACGTGCCGGACTGCAGGATCCAAAGCGGCCCATTGCATCCTTCATCTTCCTCGGCACCACGGGTGTCGGCAAGACGGAACTGGCCAAGGCTCTGGCCGAGTACCTGTTCAACGACGAGCAGATGATGACGCGTATCGACATGTCGGAATATCAGGAGAAGCATACCGTCTCCAGACTCATCGGTGCCCCTCCGGGCTACATCGGTTACGACGAGGGCGGTCAGCTGACAGAGGCTGTGCGCCGCAAGCCCTACTCGGTAGTTCTTTTCGACGAAATCGAAAAAGCACATCCAGACGTCTTCAACATTCTGTTGCAGGTCTTGGACGACGGACGCCTGACGGACAACAAGGGTCGCACGGCGAACTTCAAGAACACCATCATCATCATGACCTCGAATGCTACCCGCGAAGAGCTGCGCCTCACCATGCGGCCGGAGTTCCTGAACCGCATCGACGAGATCATCACCTTCCAGCAGCTCACCCAGCAGCAGATTGCCGACGTGGTGCGCCTACAGATGAAGAAGGTCTGCGACATGCTGGAACCGCAAGGTATCGAGCTTCAGATAACCGACCAGGCCGTCCAGTACTTAGCCCAGGAGGGCTACGACCCCGACTTCGGTGCCCGTCCCGTCAAGCGGGCCATCCAGCACCTTGTGCTGAACGACCTATCACGCAAGATTCTGGCCGACGAGGTGGACCGCACCAAGCCCATCATCATCGACGACTTCGGCGACGGCCTCGTCTTCCGCAACTAACCGTCGTCATGCAGAAAGAAAGGAGCATCCGAACCGCATTCGGGTGCTCCTTTGTCATTTCACGCTTGCGTTAAGGTTTCGCAGCAGGAAGAACCGCCGTGTGGCCATAAAATAGGTCAGCACGCCAATGGCATTGATGGCGACAACGGTCCAGAATGCAGCGTCATAGCCCACTCGCTCGCTGATGACGCCTCCTGCAAGGATGCCCAGTCCCATTCCGACATCCCACGAAACGAGTATGGTGGAGTTGGCTGTGCCACGCTGGCTGTTAGGGGCTACGCTGATGGTCATGTTCTGGAAGGCTGGCCACATGTGGCCGTTGCCCAGTCCGATGAGCAACGCCGAAGTGTAGTAGCCGAAGAGCGTTGATAACTCTCCCAAAGAGAGTGTGGCGTTACAATGATAATTGAAAATTGAAAGATGGTGCGCCAAGGTGGGCATTAATATAAATAAGGTGTAACCCACGAGCGATATGACCATGCCAGTAGCGGCATTGTGGGTGACACGTCCCTGGCGCAACGCCTTTCCGCCCTGTAATCGACTCAGTATTAAGCCAATGGAACAAATCATAAAGTAGGTGCCCGTGCCGCCTGTGATGCCCATCACCTCTTTGCCGTAGATGGCCAGATAGTTGCTCAGCACGCCGAAGCAGAATCCGAAGGCCACCATGTTAAGTCCCAACAGCCAGCCGCGAGTCAGGAAGAAGCGGTCGAGCGACAAGGTCGTCGGACGACCGGAAGGCATCTTGACCGGCATCTTAATTGAAGCATCAACCGCCAACCCGGCAAACGCAACGAGTAGGGCAATCCAGAACAGCAACTCGAAACTGTGGGTGTAGCGATAGACGAAGATGCCGATGGACGGTGCAATGGCCATCGCCAGATTATTCGACAGTCCGTAATAGCCAATGCCCTCAGTACGGCGCGACGAGGGCAGCACGTCGATGGCCACCGTCGAATTGGCTACCGTGAGGGCGCCGAAGGGTGCGCCGTGCAAGGTTCTGACAATGGTAAAGAGCAGCAGCGTCGAAGCAGCTAAGTAGCCTGCAAAGAAGATGGCAAACGCCGTAAAGCTGACCATGAGCACCAGTTTGCGAGGAAACGAGTCGACCAGATATCCTGAGAACGGACGCATCACCAAGGCCGTGATGGTATAACCCGAGAGCACCATTCCTATCACGTCCTTCGCGGCGCCGAAGTGCTCGCTCATATAGAGCGGCAGCAGCGGCGTCAACACATAGAAGGCGAAGAACAGCGAGAAGTTCGCTGCCATCACCTTACAGTAATTTGCGTTCCATAGTCTCTCCATTGACCTGCAAAGATACGGATATTATTACTATCCGCCAAATAATCGGTGGGAAAAGTAAAGGATTATTGATATTTTGTTGCTGTATCCATGAAGGGATTTCGATTTCAACCTAACAACCTACCATAGCGGGCTGAAATACCGATGTACAAAGGGTTTGTCGATGGTAGGTTCATTGTCGAGAACCTACCATTGAACCTAACATCGAACCTAACATGCATATATGAAGGACAGCCGTGATGTCTGTATTTGCTGGTTGAAGGAGTATGGTGTCAGGGCGATGGCTGATGGTAGGTTAAAAGACAAAAATGGTAGGTTGGATGGTAGGATTAAGAAGGATAACCTACCATGCCAAAGCCCAATGTACATCGGGGTTTTAGGAGATTATGGTAGGTTGTTAGGTTGGTTTTGAAATGGCGTCATACGGAGGCACCCGGATCCGTTTTTGTGTGTCTGACGTGTACTGAATAAGTTGACACTTTTGGAATCAAAAAAGTGTATCAGTATGCGACAACATGGAGAAATGACAGACGAGAAAAGACTTGCATTATTAGATGAATTCTTGTACTCTGGCAAGTCA
>JAEEVT010000030.1 GCA_016291005.1 Prevotella sp.
CTGGACGAGCGCGACCTCATCGGCGTGGCACAGACCGGCACGGGAAAGACCGCCGCATACCTGTTGCCCATACTCTCGATGCTCGACGACGGAGGCTATCCCAAGGATGCCGTCAACTGCATCGTCATGGCACCTACACGTGAGCTGGCACAACAGATAGATCAGGCCATGCAAGGCTTCGGATACTATTTGGACGGCATATCGAGCGTTGCCGTATATGGTGGCAACGACGGCAGCCGTTTCGATGTGGAGACAAAGGGCCTGAAGATGGGTGCCGACGTGGTGATAGCCACTCCGGGCCGACTGCTCAGCCACATCCGCATGGGACACCTGGACCTCTCACGCCTGTCGTTCTTCGTTCTCGACGAGGCTGACCGTATGCTCGACATGGGCTTTTCTGACGACATACTGTCCATTGCCAAACTCCTGCCCCAGGAGCACCAGACCATTATGTTCTCGGCCACCATGCCGGAAAAGATACAGCAACTCGCGCGTACCTTATTATATAATCCTGTAGAGGTGAAGATTGCCGTATCGAAACCTGCTGAGAAAATCCAGCAGTCGGCATACGTCTGCTACGAACCCCAGAAACTCGGCATCATCCGCCACCTCTTCAAGGCCGGCGAACTGGAGCGTGTCATCATCTTCTCAGGCAAGAAGGACAAGGTGAAGGACATCACTCGTGAGCTGCGCCGCATGAACATCAACTGCGCCGCCATGCACTCCGACCTCACTCAGGCCGAGCGCGACGACGTGATGTACCGGTTCAAGAGCGGACAGGTCTCAGTACTCGTTGCCACCGACATCGTGGCCCGAGGCATCGACATCGACGACATCCTCTGCGTCATCAACTACGATGTGCCCCGCGATGCCGAGGACTACGTTCACCGCATAGGACGTACGGCCCGGGCACAACGTGACGGCGTAGCCATCACGCTGGTCTCTGACAACGACATGCGCTACTTTGCCGACATCGAGCGCTTCCTCGAACGCGACATCCATAAGAACCCGTTGCCCGAAGGACTGGGTGAAGGTCCGGAATACCGCACCAATGCCCCACACCACAAGTCGTCACGAGGCCGTGGCGGCCGAGGTCGCGGAAGCAACGGCAAGCCCCGTCAGCATGGTGGCGACAAGCAGGCATCGTCGAAGCGCAGGCACCGCGGCGGCAGGAAAAAGCCCTCTCACAACAAGGGAGAAAGCCCTTCTGCGTGAAAAAAGCTAAGGTCGGTAGCAATAAAACTGCCTGACATGCGTTTTTTCAAAAGATGAACTTCAAGAGAAGCATACTTTCTTTGGCTCTGTTGTTGTCGGTAATGACAGCAGCGGCTCAGCAGTTTACCCTCAGCGGCAAGGTCTCCGACGAGGAGGGCAATGCCATTGAACTGGCCACCGTGTCGTGTTTGGAACAGGGCGCCGTGACTATGTGTAACCTGAAAGGTGAGTTCTCGCTGAAGCTACATTCCGCCGACTCCGTAGTGGTGAAGTTCTCGATGGTAGGCTACCAGACGCGAAGCCGTGTGCTGCGCAAGCCTAAAGGCAACCAGAAACTGCTCGTCACCCTGCATCCTATGAAGGCACTCGACGAGGTTGTCGTCACGGAGCGCCGCCGACAGACGACAGCAACACAGGAGTTAGACACAAAAGACTTGCGGCAGAACCCTACCACCAGCGGCAATGCCGTCGAGGAACTGGTACAACAGCAGGCCGGCGTATCGAGTCATAACGAACTGTCAAGCCAGTATAACGTCCGCGGAGGATCGTTCGACGAGAACTCCGTTTATATCAATAATGTGGAAGTCTACCGTCCGCTGCTCATCCGTAGTGGTCAGCAGGAAGGTCTCTCGGTCATCAACTCCGACATGGTGGAGAAGATTGCCTTCTCAAGCGGTGGTTTCGAGGCCAAGTACGGCGACAAGATGTCCAGTGCCCTCGACATAACGTACCGCAAGCCTACCCATTTTGAAGGTAATGCCCAAGCCTCGCTCTTAGGCGGCTCCATCTTCCTCGGCTATGCCAGCAAACTAAAAAGTTCAAAAATCACAGATCAAAGTTCTCCGACTGAGCGGAGCACGGCAAAGTTTACCATGAGCCACGGTCTGCGCTACAAGACCAACCGCTACTTGCTCGGTTCGTTGGAGACGAAGGGTGAGTACCGCCCTAATTTCCTTGACTACCAGACATATATCACCTACGAACCCAACGAACGCTGGAGTCTTGACGTCATCGGCAACATCTCGGAAAACCACTATAACTTCAAACCCTCAGACCGTGAGACGTCGTTCGGCACCATGCAGAACGTCAAATCCTTTAAGGTCTATTTCGACGGTCAGGAGCGCGATATCTTCCGCACACTCTTCGGTACGGTGAGGATTACCCGTAACTTCTCTAAACAGACGAAGGTCAGCCTCTTGGGATCCGCCTTCCACACCAAGGAGCAGGAGACTTACGACATTCAGGGTCAGTACTGGTTGGACGATGCCCAGACACAGGAACAGCTTGGCGTAGGCACCTATATGGAACACGCCCGCAACTACCTGAGAGCCAACGTCGTCAGTGCCAAGCTGATGCTGAACCACAAGACCCGCAAGCACGACTGGGAGACGGGCCTGACCATGAAGTGGGAAAAGATAGAGGAAGAAGCTCGCGAATACGAGATGCGCGACTCCAGCGGCTATAGCATCCCACACTCCGGCGACCGGCTGGACCTCATCTATTCGCTGCGCTCCAAGCAAGACATTTCTTCGCAGCGCATAGAAGCCTACATTCAAGACACCTACCGTTGGCAGAGCGGCGGTGACGACGAGCAAGCACAACCCACGCTGTGGACGCTGAACTACGGCCTGCGCATCGCCAACTGGAACTATAACAAGGAAACCATCGTCTCCCCTCGCCTGTCGTTAGCCATGATTCCTGCCAGCAACCAAGATATGACATTCCGTTTGGCAACAGGACTCTACTACCAAGCACCGTTCTATAAGGAGTTGCGCGATACGTCTACCGTCAACGGACAGACCATCGTGACGCTGAACCGGAAGATCAAGAGCCAGCGCTCGATACATTTCGTCGGAGCCTTCGACTATAAGTTCCGGGCTGTCGGACGTCCCTTCCGCTTCACTGCCGAGGCATACTACAAACTCATGGACAACCTCGTGCCCTATAACGTGCAGAATATGAAGGTGGTGTACTACGGCGAGAACAAGGCCAAAGGACACGCCTTCGGACTGGACCTAAAGCTCTTCGGCGAGTTTGTGCCTGGTACCGACTCATGGCTCACGTTCAGCATCATGTCGACACGTCAGACCATCAACGGCGTCACAGTACCCATGCCTACCGACCAGCGCTGGGGCATGAACCTGCACTTCACCGACTATTTCCCCGGCACCGAGCGGTGGAAGATGACGCTGAAGCTGGCCTTTGCCGACGGACTGCCCTTCGGTGCACCCCACCGTGGCCTGGAATACCAACAGTTCCGTGCTCCGGCCTATAAGCGTGCAGACATCGGACTGAGCTACCTATTGCTTGGCGACCCGTCAAATCAGAAAGTTCAAAGTGGAAAGTTCAAAGTTAAAAGACTCTGGCTCGGCCTCGACGGACTTAATATCTTCGGCATCTCCAACGTCAACAGCTATTACTGGGTTACCGACGTCACCAACCAGCAATATGCCGTTCCCAACTACCTGACAGGCCGCCAAATCAATGCAAAAGTCATTGTCGAGTTTTAATAATCATTAATTATTTATTCTTTTAATCCTTAATCTATAATATTATTTGTACCTTTGCACAATATTAATTGTACAACTAATATCATAGAATATGAAGATTTCTCACATTGAGCACCTGGGCATTGCTGTCCAGAGCATTGAAGAGAGCCTGCCGTACTTTACTGACGTGCTGGGCTTGGAGTGTTATGCAACTGAAGTCGTAGAGGACCAGAAGGTAAAGACCGCTTTCCTGCGCTGCGGCGAGGTAAAGCTGGAACTGCTGGAGCCCACATCTCCTGAGAGCACTATCCAGAAGTGGCTTGACAAGGGTAACAAAGGCGTTCACCACGTAGCATTCTGCGTAGAGGACGGCGTCGCCAAAGGTCTGGCTGAAGTCAGCGAGAAGGGTGTCCGCCTCATAGACGAGAAGCCACGCAAGGGTGCCGAGGGTCTGAACATCGCCTTCCTGCATCCGAAGTCAACCTGTGGCATCCTGACAGAACTCTGTGAACACCCTGAGTAATGTTACATATTAAATAGAATAATTAAACATTAAATTTCAGAATATAATGTCAAAGCAATTAGAGAAAATCAAACAGCTCATCGAGAAGCGCGAACAAGCCCGTCTCGGTGGTGGTGAGAAAGCCATACAGAAGCAGCACGACAAGGGCAAATACACCGCCCGCGAGCGCATTGAGATGCTGCTCGACAAAGGTTCTTTCGAAGAGTACGACATGTTCAAGGAGCACCGCTGCCACAACTTCGGCATGGAAAAGAAGCAGTTCCTTGGCGACGGCGTGGTAGCCGGTTCAGGTACCATCGACGGACGTCTGGTATTTATCTTCGCTCAGGACTTCACCGTACATGCCGGTTCGCTGTCGGAAACCATGAGCCAGAAGATCTGCAAGGTTATGGATATGGCCATGAAGATGGGTGCTCCCGTCATCGGCATCAACGACTCGGGTGGTGCACGTATCCAGGAAGGTATCAACGCCCTGGCTGGTTACGCTGAGATTTTCGAGCGTAACATCCTGGCTTCTGGTGTCATTCCCCAGATCAGCGGTATCTTCGGCCCCTGCGCCGGTGGTGCTGTCTATAGCCCTGCCCTCACCGACTTCACCCTGATGATGGAAGGCACGTCGTATATGTTCCTGACTGGCCCTAAAGTGGTGAAGACTGTGACTGGCGAGGACATCGACCAGGAGCATCTGGGTGGTGCCTCGGTTCACGCATCGAAGTCGGGTGTGACCCACTTTACTGCCAAGACTGAGGAAGAGGCCGTCGAGATGCTGAAGACTCTGTTGAGCTATATCCCCTCGAACAACATGGAGCTGGCTCCTCGCAAGAAGTGCACAGACCCCATCGACCGTTTGGAGGACACACTGAACGAGATTATCCCCGAGAATCCCAACGAGGCTTACGACATGTACAAGGTCATCTCGGCCATCACCGACGACAACGAGTTCTTCGAGGTACAGCCTAAGTTCGCCAAGAACATTATCGTAGGCTTTGCCCGCTTCAATGGCCAGAGCGTAGGTATCGTGGCTAACCAGCCTTCATGCTACGCTGGTGTGCTGGACGTGAACGCCTCTCGTAAGGGTGCCCGCTTCGTACGTTTCTGCGACGCCTTCAATATTCCTATCGTATCGTTGGTTGACGTTCCCGGATTCCTGCCAGGTACTGGTCAGGAGTACAACGCCGTCATCCTGCACGGTGCCCAGCTGCTGTATGCTTACGGCGAGGCTACCGTTCCCAAGATTACCGTTACCCTGCGTAAGTCGTATGGTGGTTCACACATCGTGATGGGTTCCAAGCAGTTGCATACCGACCTGAACTATGCATGGCCCTCTGCTGAGATTGCCGTGATGGGTGCTTCTGGTGCTGCCGCCGTGCTTTACGCTAAGGAAGCTAAGGCCAAGAAGGAAGCTGGTGAGGACGTCAAGGCCTTCATCGCTGAGAAGGAAGAGGAGTACAACGAACTCTTTGCTAATCCTTATCAGGCTGCCAAGTACGGCTATATCGACGATGTCATCGAGCCGCGTAACACGCGCTTCCGCATCTGTCGTGCCCTGGCCCAGCTGGCTACCAAGCGCGATGCCCTGCCTGCCAAGAAACACGGTAACATTCCGATGTAATTGGAATTGATAATTGAGAATTGAAAATTGATAATTGTAAATTCGCAATTATGAAGAACGAAGTCTATGCCGCCATAGCTATGGCACTTTACGAGTTCAAGGGCAACAACGTCCATGACAAGGAGCCCGGTATCATTACGATTGCCGAAAAGCAGACTCAATGGAACGGGTATGTCCAGACAATGACAGCACACCCTTGACGAATTATGAATTAAGAGTTAAGAATTAAGAGTTATCGCTTCGCGATGAAGAATTAAGAATTTCGCTTCGCGATGAAGAATTAAGAATTTCGCTTTGCGATTAACAATTAAGAATTAATGTATTTATGAAGAAAGAATATAAGTATACCATCAATGGCAACCAGTATGAGGTAGCTATTGGAGATATCGTAGAGAACGAAGCCACTATTACCGTGAATGGCGAGGAGTACAAGGTTGCTTGGGAACCTGAGCCCGAGGAAGAGAAGAAGAAGCCCGTGCTCGGCAAACCTGGTGCAGCTCCTGCTGCCGAAGCCACCGAAGGCACCTCTGCCAACGTCAACACCAACAATGCCGTCAAAGCTCCTCTGCCTGGCGTCATCACCTCTATCGAAGTGAGCGTTGGTGACGAGGTGAAAGCCGGCGACACCCTCTTAGTGCTGGAAGCCATGAAGATGGCCAACAACATCGAGGCCGAGAAGGACGGTAAGGTCACCGCCATCTGTGTCCAGGTAGGCCAGAGCGTTATGGAAGACGATGCGCTCGTGGTGATTGAATAAGCGAATTGTGATAAAAATTTGCTACCGCTCTCCGATTAACGGATGGGCGGTAGCATTTTTTCTGACCTTCGATGGGCGGTTTTTCTGACCTTCGATGGGCGTTAGATATTTTTCCTGACTTATACTTTGTTTCCCTCTTTGGGGAACACAATGGTAGGTTTAAACTGCTTCGCCTCTTCAAAGTCCATCAGCGCGTAGGAAATGATGATGACGACGTCGCCCACTTGTACGCGACGTGCTGCGGCACCATTGAGACAGATGCACCCAGAACCGCGCTCGCCCTTTATGATATAGGTCTCAAAGCGTTCGCCGTTGTTGTTGTCGAGCACCTGCACCTTCTCGCCGGCAATGAGGTTGGCGGCGTCCATCAGGTCTTCGTCAATGGTGATGCTGCCCATGTAGTTCAGGTTGGCCTCGGTCACCGTCACACAATGCAGCTTAGACTTCATTACTTCTATCATCATGTCTGTTTACTATTTGACGATTAACACTAATACAACTGCGTTTTACTCCTTATACTTGATGTGGTCGATGAGTCGGATGGGGGTCTTTCCGCAATAGACCGTGATGCAGCCTACGACGTAGGGACTGTCGTCCCATGACTGAACGTTCTGCAGAGTATTGCCGTCAACTATACTGAAGTACTCGACGTCAAGACCATCGACACTATTGATGTCGCCGACCACCTTGTCGTGCGTCTCCTGGACAGTGTGAGTCTTGGCGTAGGCAATGCTCTCCTTCAGCGCCTTATAGATGGTTGGGGCGATGGCGCGCTCATCTGGCGCCAGCAACGTGTTACGGCTACTGCGGGCCAGTCCGTCGCTGTCGCGGACAATTTCGCACTCCACAATCTGGACAGGCAGACCGAGTTGGCGAACCATCGCCTTGACGACGGCAATCTGCTGCCAGTCCTTCTCGCCAAAATAGGCGCGCAGGGGCTTGACGATATAGAAGAGCCGGCTGACCACCTGACAGACGCCGTTGAAGTGTCCCGGACGGTGAGCGCCTTCCATCACCGTCGAAATGGGCGGGTACTCAAACTGGCGCGTGTCTGGCGTAGGATACATTTCCTCGACGGTAGGTGCCAGCACGTAGATGGACTTGCTGACCGTCGACTTGGTTTTTTCAGTTTCCTCGTCAAACGTCTTCTCCAACAGTTTGCAGTCGGCCTCAAGGGTACGGGGATAGTTCTTCAAGTCGTTCTTGTCGTTGAACTGTGTGGGATTGACAAACACCGACACTACGGTCACGACGTTTTCCTTCACACTACGTCTCACCAGCGAGGCGTGACCCTCGTGGAGTGCTCCCATCGTAGGCACAAAGCCTATCTCTTTTCCTTGTTTGCGGTCTTCGAACAACTGGTTCTGAAGTTCCACAATCTTATTAAATACTTTCATTTCGGGGTGCAAAATAACAACATTTTTACCAAATAAGGAAAAAATATCATAAAAATATGCCAAAAAGGGGGCTAAAAATCCTTAAAAGAGTGTTGCAAGGCTCATTTTATGGATTATTTTTCGTATCTTTGCACTGCGTTTAAACAATAATGTATGGCAAAGAAGATATTATTCATTAACCAAGAGATAGTTCCCTACGTTCCTGACAGTCCCCTTTCGCTGATGGGTAAAGCCGTTCCTCAGGCCATTCAGGAGAATGGTCACGAGATACGTACCTTCATGCCTAAATGGGGAAATATCAACGAGCGCCGCGGTCAGCTGCACGAGGTGATACGTCTTTCTGGCATGAATCTTATCATCGACGACACTGACCACCCCCTTATCATCAAGGTAGCGACCATCGTCCAAACACGCGTCCAGGTGTACTTCATCGACAACGACGACTACTTCTCCAAGCGTCAGATGACGCAGGACGAGGCCGGTGACGACTATCCCGACAACGGTGAGCGTGCCATATTCTTTGCCCGCGGCGTGCTGGAGACTGTCAAGAAGCTCCGCTGGGTGCCCGACATCATCCACGTCCAGGGATGGATGGGTGCCGTAGTGCCTTTGTATATCAAGACGGCCTATTGCGACGAGCCATCCTTTGCCAGCACGAAGGTCGTGACATCGCTGTACCCCAGCACCCTGAAGTCTACGCTCGACCCCAACTTCAAGCATTGCGTGGAGTTCCGTGACGCAAAGGCCGACCTGCTGAAGAAGTATAACGACAGTTTTGACTTTGAGGAGCTTGGCAAACTTGCCATCGACTACAGCGACGGCGTCATCGCTGCCGACAAGAACGTCTCCCCTGCCCTGCTGGAGTATGCCAAGAGCAACAACATCCCCACGCTGGACTATCCCGGCGAGGACTTTGGCGCCGCATACGAGGAGTTTTATGAGAAGATTTGAAAAGTTTAAGAAGTTAGGGAAGTTTAAGAAGTTAAGTAGTTAAAGAAGTTAAGATCACTATAATGAAAAAACTCTTGATAGCAGGGATTGCAATGTTGACAGTTGCAATCTCTTCGTGTGATGAAGACACCAACAATCTGGGTAACTCGCTGACAAACCCTTTGGACAAGTTTACCATCACCACCGACACGTTTGACGTTTCTACACGCTCCATCATCGTCGACTCCGTACTGGCGCGCAGTTCTTGCAGCTATATCGGCCGACTGAAAGATCCTGAAACGGGTTCTTACATCTCAAGCGACTTCACGACGCAGTTCTCGCTGTTGGAGGGGAACGTCCCGGAACTCTTCGTCGTTAGCGATGACGTCGTTAGCCGCGATGCTGAAGGCCTACCCATAGCCGACTCCTGTAAGATAGCCATCGTCATCAACTCCTATATGGGTGACTCTCTGACAGCCATGAAGCTCAGGACGACGGAACTGTCGAAGCCGTTGAAGGAGAACATGCTCTACTACTCCAACTTCGACCCGAAGAAGGAAGGCTACCTGCGTAACGACGGCATTATCAAGAACACACTATGGTCGGTGTCTGACCTGACTTCGAGTGACAGCATCCGCGCCCTGCGCCGCAAGGGTGCCTACTACGAGAACATCACCATCTCGCTGAACGACCCCTATACCGACAAGTCTGGCAAGACCTATAACAACTTCGGCACATACATCATGCGCCAGTACTTCGACCACCCCGAATACTTCAAGAATTCGCAGGCTTTCATCCACAACGTCTGTCCCGGCTTCTATTTCGAGACTACTGACGGGCAGGGTGTCCTCTGCGAGGTGGAACGCACGCAGCTCATGATTTACTACCGCTATCAGAATGGTGAGGTAGTCTCCGGTAAAACCGTTACGATAGACGGTACTGAGGAAGTGCTTCAGACGACTCACTACACCAGCGACCGCGCCAGCATCGAACGGCTGGCCGCCAACAACGAGTGTACGTATCTGAAGGCTCCCGACGGCATCTATACCGAGGTGACGCTACCCATCGACGAGATCAAACGGTACCACGAGAATGACTCCATTGCCTCGGCACGCATCGTCTTCCGCCGCATGAACGAAATCAGCGAGCTGAGCGACTACATCCTGCAAGAGCCTGAAAACCTGCTGATGCTGGAGCGCGACAGCCTGTTCTCGTTCTTTGAAGAGCGGAAACTGCCGAACAACATCACGTCCTATCTGGCCACCTATAGCAGCGCCAGGAACTCGTACACGTTCAACAACATCTCCGAACTGGTCAACCACATGTACAGCAACCGTAACAAGACGGAGAACTGGAACAAGGTGGTGCTGGTTCCCGTGAACGTCACGATGTCTGCGGCATCCACGACATCGAGTACGGCGACGAAGACCGTTACTGGCGTCAGCAACGAGTTGCGCGTCACCAGCGTCCGTATGGTGGGCGGTAGTGAGAATAAGCATGCCCCGGTACGCATCAGCATCGTCTATAACAAGAACCAGTAATGGCAGACAACTTCTTAGAACGGCACTACGAGGAGTATGAAGCCCGCAAGGCTGCATACCTGCGCAAGAAGCGTCACCTGGCGACAACCAGGCCGCGGCTTGTGGAACGTCCTGAGGACGAGGCTTTATAGAATGTGGAATGTTGAATGAGGAATGAGGAATTAAGAGAATGAAGAATAAGGAATGAGCCCGCTCATTCCTTTTTTATGCTTACATGTTCCTTATTTGACGATAGTGTATTTCGCGAATTTCAGCAGTAGCTGCTTGATGCCGGCATTCTTGAACTCTACGGTAGCTTTGGTGTTCTCGCCAGAGCCTTCCACTTTGATGACGGTACCTATGCCGAAGCGCTGGTGCTCGATGACGTTGCCCTCCTGAAGGCCGATATTACCTATGGCCGGCTGGGGACGCGGCGCCTCGTGGCGAATAGGAACCAGGCGCGGCTTGGCATCGGCCACAAACTGCGTTGCAACAGGGCGCGGGTTCTGAACGTTGCGGCGCATACCCCCGGAATAGCCTGAAATGCCAGAACGGGCTGGACTTCCGAAAGAGCCTGAACTGCCGAAGGAGCTGGATTGTTTTCCGACGATATCGGCTTTGCCGCCCTCTACTCGTAGTAGGCGTGGGTCGAAGTCTTTGATGAATCGCGACGGTGTGTCGAACTCCATCCTGCCGTAGCGGAAGCGGTTCTGGGCACAGGTCAGGATGCAATGTTTCTCGGCACGGGTGATGGCGACGTAAAGCAGTCGGCGCTCCTCCTCCAGCTCGCGCATCGTATTGATACACATGGGCGAAGGGAAGATGTTTTCTTCCAGTCCGACGACGAATACCGTCGGAAACTCCAGTCCCTTGGCCGCATGGATGGTCATCAGCGAGACTTTCGGTTGGTCGGCATCGGTGTCGCTGTCCAAGTCGGTCAGCAGCGCCACCTCCTGCAGGAAGTCCGTCAGCAGCACCTCGTCTTCCCTACCTTCCTCGCGACGGCTCTCGACGAAGTCCTGCATGCCGCCGAGGAATTCCTCTAAGTTCTCCTGCCGCGACAGGTCTTCAGGGTTGTTGGAACTGTAGATGTCCTTGCTGATGCCGCTCTGAATGACGATGCTGTGTCCCAGGACATAGGCGTCCTCGTTGGCCATCTCGGCCGCCCAGCCTTCTATCATGCTCTTGAAGGCGTCTATCTTCGTCTGCGTACCCTTCGCCAGCTTCAGGTCGAACACCATCGGCTGCTGGATGACCGTCCACAGGCTGACGCGGTGCAGGTTGGCCGTCTCTACGATTTTGCCTATGGTGGTGTCGCCGATGCCGCGTGCCGGATAGTTGATGATGCGGCGCAGGGCTTCCTCGTCGTCAGGATTGGCCACGAGGCGGAAGTATGCTATGACGTCCTTGATTTCCTTGCGCTGGTAGAAGCTCAGACCGCCATATATTCTATAAGGTATGCCGTCCTTGCGCATCTGTTCCTCGAAGGAGCGGCTCTGGGCGTTGGTGCGGTAGAGTATGGCGAAGTCGGAGTATTCCGCCTGCTCCTGCCGACGGAGGCGCTTGATGTCGTTACACACGATCATGGCCTCCTCCTTGTCGCTGTAGGCGGGCTTCAAGGTCAGCCGCTCGCCCTCCTCGTTCTTGCTGAACACGTCCTTATGGATTTGGCGCTCGTTCTTCCTAATCAGGCTATTGGCAGCCTGCACAATGAGCTGGGTGGAACGGTAGTTCTGCTCCAGTTTATACAGTCTGGAACCGTCGTACATCTTTTGGAAGTTTAGGATGTTATCGATGTTAGCTCCACGGAAGCTGTAAATGCTCTGGGCGTCATCCCCCACCACACAGACGTGCCCTCTCTCGCGCGTCAGCAACAGCACAATCTCCTGCTGGGCGAAGTTCGTGTCCTGATACTCGTCCACCAAGACGTACTGGAAGCGCTCGACGTATTTCTGCCGGATGTCCTCGTGGTCGCGCAACAGGACGAAGGTATGCACCAGCAGGTCGTCGAAGTCCATCGCGTTGGCCTGACGGCAGCGCTCCGCGTACCTATTGTATATATGTGTCACCATCGGACGCTTGGCGTCGGCATCGCCCTTAGCCCACGAACTGACGGCATACTGCTGAGGCAACAGCAGGTGGTTCTTGGCCATTGAGATGCGGTCGGCCACCGACGAGGGTTTGTACGTCTTGTCGTCCAACTGCATCTCCTTGATGATGTTCTTCACCAACGAGCGCGAGTCGGCCTGGTCGTAGATGGTAAAGTTCGAGTTAAAGCCGATGTTCTCGGCCTCGCTGCGGAGGATACGTGCAAAGACGGAGTGGAACGTCCCCATCTGCAGGCGCTGGGCGCGCTCCTGCCCCACCAGCCGGCCTATGCGCTCCTTCATCTCGCGAGCAGCCTTGTTGGTAAACGTCAGCGCCAGGATGTTCCACGGATTCATGCCACGCTCCAAGAGGTAGGCAATCTTATAGGTCAGCACGCGCGTCTTGCCAGACCCCGCTCCGGCAATCACTAACTGCGGCCCGTCGCAATACTCCACAGCAGCGCGCTGTCCCTCATTCAACTCGTTCAGTAATGTCTCGTTCATAGCACGTGCAAAGGTACAAAGATTATCTTGATGTACCAAAACATTTCCTTAGAAATCGCCGAGAAAAGTGACAGAAATCACCGTAACTTCCTGAGGAAATCACGGCAACTTCCTGAGGAAATCACGGCAACTTCCTGAGGAAATCACGGCAACTTCCTGAAGAAAACATCGTGACTCCCGATGTCTTTCCACGTGATTCCCGACGGAAATCTTTATATTCAGACACCTTGAATCCGGAAAAAACGCTGTGCGGTAGCAAATTCTTCATTCTTCATTCTTCATTCTTCATTTTTCTTCGTACCTTTGTAGGCAGTATGGAAAAGGTGATACTGGGCATCGACCCTGGAACAAACATCATGGGCTACGGCGTCATCAAGGTGAACGGCCAGAAGGCGGAGATGGTGACAATGGGCGTCATCGACCTGCGCAAGTTCGGCGACGGCTACCTGAAGCTGGGCCACATCTTCGAGCGCGTCACGGGCATCATCGACGGCTACCTGCCCGACGAGATGGCCATCGAGGCTCCCTTCCTGCAGAAGAACGTGCAGACGACGCTGAAGCTTGGCCGTGCTCAGGGTACGGCCATTGCTGCCGCCATCCACCACGGCGTCCCCGTCCACGAATATGCGCCGATGAAGATCAAGATGGCCATCACGGGCAATGGTGCCGCCTCAAAGGAACAGGTGGCGGGCATGCTGCAACGCCTGCTGAAGTTCGACCAGGATGCGCTGACGAAGTTTATGGATGCCACCGATGCCCTCGGTGCCGCCTATTGCCACTTCATGCAGATGAACCGCCCCGAGTCACAGGTCAACTACAAGGGCTGGAAAGATTTCGTCAACAAAAACAAGGATAGAGTGAAATGATTACGGCAATCGCAGGACTCAACGGCAGCGGCAAGACGCTGTACATCGACCGTTTGCGCAAGCAACTGTCGTCAGACCGCGTGCGCTACATCGCCTTTACCGACTCCTACGGCGTCAACGTCGACGGGCAGTACTACCTTCAGCTGCGCTGGAACCAGCACGACATCGACCACGAGACGCCTACCGTCGGTGAACTCTTGGAGCGTGCCTACCGGTTGACGGGCGATGACACGCCGGAGCGCAGAAGGTTGCAGCAGCACTTGTACGGACTGTTCCAGATGGACTCGTTTTCAGACAAATACATCATCACCCTATCGAGCGGAGAGTTGCGTAAGTTCCAGCTCACCAAGACGCTGTTTGCCAACCCCAGCTTACTCATCATGGACAACCCCTTCATCGGTCTGGACGCCGAGACGCGCGACCAGTTGAAGGGCCTCATCCTGGAACTGGCCACCCAGCGCAACATGGACGTCATGCTGGTCATCGCCAAGACCGACGACATCCCCGACTACGTGACAGAGGTGATAGAGGTGCGTGACGGCGAGACCCTGCCCCCCTGTAGCCGCCAAGACTACTACGCCCGTCAGCCGCAAGTGCCGCCGCAGGTGCTCCCCGACTCAGCACGCGAAGCCATCCTGTCGCTCCCCTACCACGACAACGACTATGCCTGCCAGCGTGTTGTCGACATGCACGACGTCAGCATCCGCTACGACGAGCGCACCATCCTGAAGAGCCTCGACTGGACCGTCATGAACGGCGAGCGCTGGGCATTGTCAGGACAAAATGGCAGTGGCAAATCGACCCTGCTGTCACTTGTCTGTGCCGACAACCCACAGAGCTACGCCTGTGACATCACCCTCTTCGACCGTCCGCGAGGCTCAGGCGAGAGCATCTGGGACATCAAGAAGCACATCGGCTACGTCTCCCCCGAGATGCACCGTTCCTACAAGCGCAACCTCCCCGCTATACGCATCGTCGCCAGCGGACTGATGGACTCGATAGGCCTCTACGCCGTGCCCGACAAGAACGACTACGACAAGTGCCGCTGGTGGCTCGGCATCTTCGGCATCGAACACCTGGCCGACCGTCCCTTTCTCACCCTCTCCAGCGGCGAACAACGTCTGGTACTGCTGGCTCGCGCCTTTGTGAAAGACCCCCAGCTGCTCATACTCGACGAACCCCTGCACGGCCTGGACCTCATGAACCGCCGCAGGGTGAAGGACGTCATCGAGACATTCTGTCAGCGCCGCAACAAAACCATGATCATGGTGACCCACTACCAGGAGGAACTGCCACGCTGCATCACCCACTCCCTCCACTTGGCACGGAATTTGTAAGAATAGAAATCGTAACCGTCAAATAATAAATTGTCAAATAGAACAAAAATAGTAAATCGTAAATTGTCAAATAGTAAAATATAGTGACTAGTCAATTCTCACCCAAGGTATCCGAGATTCTCGCCTTCTCGCGCGAAGAAGCCTCACGACTCGCCAGCCGAAGCGTAGGTCCTGAACACCTGCTCTTAGGACTGATGCGCATGAAGGAGAGTCCCGTCATGGGCGTCTTCCAGCGACTGGACGTCAACCTCCAGTCCATCAAGACCGAACTGGAACAGCGCGTCCGCGAGAATGAAATCGGCTTACCTATACACACCACCGACTTAGTACTCAACGAGAAAGCGAGCAACATCCTGAAACTCGCCGTACTCGAAGCCCGTCTCCAGCGCAAGCAAAAGGTGGAAGAACAGCACCTGCTGCTGGCCATCCTGCACGACCACGTAGAGAACGGTGCCAAACAAGTATTGGAATTTAACAACATGAACTACGAAGACGTACTGACACTCCTGTCCGTCAAGAACGGCATAGGACTACCCGAAGAAGACTACGAAGAGGAGGAGACACCCTCCAAGAACAATAGTGTGTCCGGCGGTTCTGCCGCCGGAAAATCCACCACGACGACGCAGCAACAGCAGAACGGCAAGTCGAAGACCCCCGTCTTGGACAACTTCGCCACCGACCTGACGCAGATGGCCCAGGAGAGCAAGCTCGACCCCTGCGTAGGCCGTGAGCGCGAAATCCTGCGCTTAGTGGAAATCCTCGGGCGTCGCAAGAAGAACAACCCCATACTCATCGGAGAACCCGGCGTGGGCAAGAGCGCCATCGTCGAGGGACTGGCACAGATGATCATCAGCCACCATTGTTCGCCCACCTTATTTAATAAGCGCATCATGACGCTCGACATGACGGGCGTCGTGGCAGGAACCAAATACCGCGGACAGTTCGAGGAACGCATGAAGATGCTGGTCAAGGAACTGGAACAGAACCCCGACATCATCATCTTCATCGACGAAATCCACACCATGATAGGTGCCGGCTCGACGCCAGGCTCGATGGATGCGGCAAACATCCTGAAACCCGCTCTGGCACGCGGTACCATCCAGTGCATCGGAGCCACCACGTTAGACGAATACCGTAATTCGATAGAGAAAGACGGCGCCCTGGAGCGCCGATTCCAGAAGATTCAGGTGGAGCCGACTACCGACGAAGAGACGCTGCAAATCCTGAAGAACATCCGCGGCCGTTACGAATACCACCACCACGTCAGCTATACCGACGATGCCTTAGAGGCGTGTGTCAAACTGACAGCCCGCTATGTCAGTGACCGCTTCATGCCCGACAAGGCCATCGACGCCTTAGACGAAGCTGGTTCGCGCGTACATCTGCAGAACGCCAACATACCGCCTGAGATTACCGACAAGGAGAAGGAAATCAAGGTCATCAAGGAGAAGAAACAGCAGGCCGTAGCAGGCCAGAACTTCGAACTGGCTGCCAGTTACCGCGACCGACAGACCGTGCTGGAGCGCGAACTGGCAGAGCTGAACCACCAATGGATGGAGGGCGACGTCGATGTCCGCCAGTCTGTTACGGCTACCGATGTGGCTGACGTCGTCTCGATGATGACCGGCGTCCCCGTACAGCGCATCGCACAAGAGGAAGGCATCCGACTGAAAGGTATGGCACAGGAACTGAAGTCGCACGTCGTCGCACAGGACAAGGCCATCGAGAAGATGGTACGCGCCATCCAGCGCAACCGCGTGGGACTGAAAGAGCCCAACCACCCCATCGGCGTCTTCATGTTCCTCGGACCAACGGGCGTGGGCAAGACCTATCTGGCCAAGAAACTCGCAGAGTTTATGTTCGGCTCGACAGATGCCCTCATACGCATCGATATGTCAGAATATACCGAGTCGTTCAACGTCTCGCGACTCATCGGAGCGCCTCCGGGCTATGTGGGCTACGAGGAAGGCGGCCAACTGACGGAACGCGTGCGCCGACACCCCTACTCCATCGTCCTGCTCGACGAGATTGAGAAAGCTCACGGCAACGTCTTCAACCTACTCCTTCAGGTGCTCGACGAAGGACGCCTGACGGACGGCAACGGACGCCACGTCGACTTCCGCAATACCGTCATTATCATGACCTCCAACGCCGGCACACGCCAGCTGAAGGACTTCGGACGCGGCGTAGGATTCAACAGCGGCAATGCCTCGGCCCTGATGCTCAATGAACAGGACAAGGAGCACGCCCGCCAGATAGTGCAGAAGGCACTCTCGAAACAGTTCTCGCCAGAGTTCCTGAACCGCCTGGACGAAATCATCACCTTCGACCAGCTGGATCTCGACGCCATCAAGCGCATCATCGACATAGAACTCTCAGGTCTCTACAAGCGCATCGGCGACCTGGGCTACACCATCGAACTGACCGACAAGGCCAAACAGTTCGTTGCCGAGAAGGGCTACGACGTCCAGTTCGGTGCCCGTCCGCTGAAACGCGCCATCCAGAACTACATCGAGGACGGCATCTCAGAACTCATCGTCAACGGCGACATTGCCACAGGCGCGACAATCCGCATCGACAAAGAGGACGGCAAAGACGAACTGACGTTCAACACCTAATCCCTAAAACGTTCAACACAAACTAAAAGGGACTGAACGACCACAAAACATCAAATAGCATCAGTATGAAAGCCATCAAGAAAACCATCGCCACGTGTCTGACGGCACTACTCGTCGCAGCAGGAGTGGCATCGTGTGGAACAAACTCCAATTTGGGACAGGTCCTAAGCACCATCGGTAGCGGAGGCACCATCGGCAACATCTTCAGCAGCGTCATCGGATTGGACAAAGTGAGCGCACAACAGCTCATCGGAACCTGGGGATATGCCGGACCAGGCTGCGCCTTCACCAGCGAGAACCTCCTGGCAAAGGCCGGAGGCGAGGTGGCTGCCACAAGGATTGAGCAGGAACTGGCACCCTACTACACCAAGATTGGCATCACGGGCGCCAACACCAGCATCACCTTCAACAACGACGGCACATTCTCGGCTGTCGTAGCAGGCAGGAAGTTCGACGGACAGTATGTCTTCGACGAGGCTGAGGCAAAGATTACGTTGAAGGTCCTGCTCTTCAACATCAACTGCTTTGCCAAGCGCGAGGTTGGCGGCATCTCCATACTCTTCGAGTCAAAGAAACTGCTCACCGTCCTCCAGACAATGGCGGCACTCAGCGGCAACGACACGGCACAAAAGATTAGTGAACTCAGCAAGAACTACGACGGCGTCAGACTGGGATTCGACATGAAAAAATAGTTTATCCAACCGAATATTCTCTATAAATTTCGCTTATTTTGCACTAAAAACAGAAAAAAAAAGAGTTTTTAGTAAAAGATAAGCGAAATTTTAGTATATTTGCACCCAAATTGCTAATATCTAAAACAGAAAAAATGAAAAAGCTAACATTTTCTTTGGCCGTTGTTGCCATCCTGATGATGACGGCCGCTTGTGGTAACAAAGCAGAACTTTTACAGCAAAAAGTAGATTCACTCCAGACTGCACTCCATGAGCGCAATGGTGATTTCGACCGCCTCAACGAGTTCCTTCTCGTGGTCAGCGACGGACTTGACAGCATCGCAGCACAGGAAAACGGACTGCTGGTCCGCAACCCGGAAAGTCCGCTGCCCAGCCGCTCCGAGATGAAGAAAGGCCTCCAGAACCTGAAGGAAACCCTGAAGGAACAACGCGAGCGCATTGCATCCATGGAGACTGAATTGGCCAACAGCAAGGGCGACGTACGCCGTCTGAAGGGTCTCATCAACGCCCTGAAACAGCAGATTGAACAGAAGGACGCCCAGATTTCAGAACTCCTCCTGCAATTGGAGCAGAGCAACATCTCCATCGAACAGCTCACCACCCGCGTAGGTTCGCTGACCCAGCAGAACGTCCAGCAGGAAGTGAAGATTGCAGAACAGGAAGAGGTACTGGTTCAGCAGGATCAGCTCCTCAACGAGGGCTATGTCAAGGTAGGTTCAAAGAAAGAACTCAAGGCTGCCGGACTGCTCGTTGGTGGTGGTCTCTTCTCAAAGAAGAAGGTGGACATGAGCGCTATCGACAAGAGTGTCTTCCAGAAGGTTGACATCCGTCAGGTGACTGAGATTCCCATCGCCTCAAAGAAGCCGAAGCTGCTGACTCCCGCTCCCGCAGACAGCTATCACTTCGAAACGGAAGGCAACACGTCAACACTCATTATCGACAATCCTACACGTTTCTGGAGCGTTTCAAGCTTCCTGATCGTCCAAGAGTAAAACAATAAAAGCCTATGATATCGCGAAAAACGTTTGTATTACTCCTCATGCTGTTCGTCAGCATCACCCTCTGTGCTCAGGAACGAGAGCATACGGTGCAAAAAGGAGAGACGTTGGCGAAGATTGCTGCTCAGTATGGTCTCACAGAAGACCAGCTGAGGACAGCAAATCCGCAGATGAAGATGTGCTATGCGGGACTTCGACTCGTTATCCCTTCACAGGAGGAACTGGCCAATATGCCACCTCCCGTCGATGAAGCAGCAGAAAAAATTGAAGACCCCGGTGAGGAACCCACCGATACGGTGAAGAAGAGCAAGATGAAGCTCAAGAAGTTCTTCAAAAAAGTCGGAAAGGGTCTTGGCAAGGGGCTCAAGGTGGCTGGTGCCGTCACAAAGACGGCTGTCGTTTCCAAGCTGAAAGGTGGCTCCTGGTACGACGTCATCAGTAATGCCGTCGATGCCGCAGACTCTACAATACACGGCAGAGGAGACGCCTACGGTCTTGTCAAGAAGAAAGGGAAAAACGGAGATACTGCCGACGACCTCCTGACAGGCCCCACCAACGAACAGGACATCAATGACCTGCTGACTACTGACGGTGAGCCTACGGAAGAGGAGATGACGGAGATGCAGAAAGAGTATAGCGACAAGTACCAGAAGTTCGATACCGAACTGAGTAAGCTCCGTTCTACCTTCGACCGCGCCAACTTGGTGGCCAAGCAGCGCACGTGGAAGAAAGTGGCCGAAGCCGCTACCGACTACCGTACCCAGATGACCAAGATCAGAGAGGAGTGCGAGATGTACACCGGCCTCGCCATTCCAGCTTCCGATAACGAGAATTGGCGTCCCATCGTTCCCAAGAAATGATACACTGGTTAGTGGCGTCCCATCGTTCCAAAGGAATGAAACACATGTTGTTTCTTCTTTCCTTGTGCTCCTGCGCGACGCTTCACGCCACAGATATCTATATCACCCCCGACTCATCTCTGGCCGATGCCGTGCGCAAGGCCCGTGAGATGCGTCGCTTGGGGCAGGCTACTGAGGTCACCATCCACCTAGCTGCCGGCACCTATTTCCTCTATGAGTCCCTGCGCCTCCGACCCGAGGACAGTGGACTCCGCATCGAAGGCCCAGCAGCCAACATGCCCGGCGCGTCTGCGTCGGGTTCTTCAGCCACCGTGCCCAACACATCAGCATCGGAGAATACCGCCATTATCAGCGGCGGTCTGCCCATCACCGGTTGGAAGCGTCAGGGGAAACTCCTCGTCGCTGACGTCCCCGACTTCAACGGCCGGCCTATCGATTTCCGCCAGCTCTGGGTGAATGGCAAGAAGGCCATTCGCGCCCGCAGCGTCCCCGTTAGTTCGCCTGACGGCAGCGACCCCTTCGAACAGATGGCTCGCATCCTGACCTACGACAAAAAGAACCAGGTGCTCTGGGTGCCGCGCAAGGCTGTGGAGAAAATCCTCCGGGCTCCCTATGCTGAGATGGTGCTGCACGAAATGTGGTGTACGTCGAACCTGCGTATCAAAAGCATCGAGCTACAAAGCGACTCAGCAGGCATCCGTTTCCACGATCCAGAGGCTAAACTCCAGTTCGAGCATCCCTGGCCATCGCCTATGACACCCAACACAGGCCATCCCTCGCCCTTCTATCTCACCAATGCCAAAGAACTGCTTGACGAGCCAGGAGAATGGTATCATGACATCCGCGAACACAAGCTCTACTATTGGCCGCGCCCGGATGACGATGCAGCGACTACCCTCCCAGCAACAGGCGGGGCGGCTTTCTCAGAAGTCGTACCCGTCCTCGAAACGCTGGTAGAGTTCGTCGGTAATGCCGAGAACCCTGTGCGCAACATCACCATCAAGGGCATCACCTTCAGCCACACCACCTGGATGCGCCCCAGCGAGAAAGGCCACGTACCCTTGCAGGCGGGCATGTTCCTCATCGAGGCTTATAAACTGCGACCCTCCATCGACCGTCCAAACAACCACAAGCTCGACAACCAGGGATGGCTCGGGCGAGCCGATGCCGCTGTCGAACTGCACCATACGGAAAACATCAACTTCGCTGATTGCCGTTTTGAGCATCTTGGCGGTTCAGGCCTCGACTACGTCACAGGTTGCAAGGGCGGAACAACGACCCGCTGCACTTTCACCGACATTGCGATGAACGGCTACGTCTGCGGTTCCTTCTCACCCGAAGGTCTGGAGACTCACCTACCCTACCAGCCTACCGACTTCCGAGAAGTATGCACGAACCAGACCGTAGAACAGTCTGAGTTCTATAACGTCACTAACGAAGACTGGGGCTGCGTGGCCATCTGTGCAGGCTACGTCAGCGGCATCACCATCGAGCACAACACCATCCACGACATCTCTTACACCGGCATCTCCCTCGGTTGGGGTTGGAACCGAGACCTCGTCTGCATGAAAGATAATAAGGTACACGCGAATCTTATTTATAATTACGCCCAACACATGTACGACTGCGCCGGTATCTATACCCTCGGCAACCAGCCCGGCACAATCATCTCGGAGAACGTCGTCCGTGACATCGCCACACCATCTTACGTCCACGACCCTAACCACTGGTTCTACCTCTATACCGACGAAGGCTCCAGCAACATCACCCTGCGTGACAACTGGACGCCCAGCGAGAAGTTCCTAAAGAACGCCAACGGCCCTGGCAACATCTGGGAAAACAACGGTCCACAGGTCAGCGACAGCATCAAACATAATGCAGGCAAACAATGATGAGTACAAAGCATACTATGCCCCTCGCCAATCGAAGAGGGGAAGGAGGTGAAGCTCCCACCTGGATATGGTATCCGGGCGACTTCGAGATATGGCTTGGCAACATCTTCAATAACCGTCGCACAGAGCGCGGCGCCATGTTTCCACCGTTCTGGAAACAGGACTCGCATTATGTGACGGTGGAGTTCACCACAAACGTTGAACTGGAAGAGGATGAAATCATCAGTATCAAAGCCGAAGGCCAGTATAACTTCGCCATTGACGGTCAGTTGAAGCCACCCTACACCAACTGTGTTCCGAAAGGCAGCCACAAGCTGAGCATCAAAGTCTGGAACCAAGCCACACCACCCGCCCTATTCATCTCTGGCAAAACCATCCACACCAACTCCACATGGTTCGTCACCTACGAGGACAAGATTTGGATTGACGAGAACGGTGTAGCCCACGGCTCCGGCATCTACGTCTCCGCCGGCTCGTGGAACTTCAATAGTCCCGACACGCCGCCATCACAGTATCGACTCGAACGTCGCGAACTCCGTCCCGTCAGCAAGGAGCAGATTGCCACGGCCCATACACTCTACGATTTCGGCCGCGAGGTGTTCGGCTATCTCAAGCTCTCCAACCAGGAAGGGCACATCGACGTCTACTATGGTGAAAGCCGCGAGGAGGCCCTCGACTCGGAACACTGCGAAACCCTCGACCACCTTTGCCCCGGCCACCGCGAACCAGGCAGCAAGGCTTTCCGCTATGTCAGCGTCAGGTGTGACAACGGCTCTTACGACGACATCCTCATGGACTATGAGTTCGCCCCCTTCAACCCTGCACACTCCGGCGCCTTCCGCTGTTCCGACGACGAGCTGAACCGCATCTGGGACGTTGCAGCATACACCATGGACCTCACCACACGCGAGTTCTTTATGGACGGCATTAAGCGCGACCGCTGGACTTGGTCGGGCGACGCCATACAGTCATACCTCATGAACTACTACCTGCGCTTCGACAAGGAATGCGTCAAGCGCACCATCCGCCAACTCCGCGGTAAAGACCCCGTCACCGCCCACATCAACACCATCATGGACTACACCTTCTACTGGTTTAAGTCCATCCTCGACTACTACGAATACACTGGCGACGTCGCTTTCGTCCGCGAGATGTGGCCCCGCATGGTGACGCTCATGGACTACGTCCTCAGCCGCACCAGTTCTACTGGCATGGCCGAGGGTCAGCCCGACGACTGGATCTTCGTCGACTGGGTAGACTTCCCCATGCACAAGCGCGGCACGTTGTGCTTCGAACAAATCCTCCTCATGAAGACCCTGGAGACGATGACCCTCTGCGCCAACCTCGTAAACGACACAACACCCAATGCTGACGCATCATGTTACCGCGTCAAGGCCGACGAGTTGCGCAACAAAATCAACCAGACCTTCTGGAGCGACGAACAGAAAGCCTACTACCACGCCATCGAGATGGAGGAACCACACACCGACCATCAGGCTGGCGAACAAGTCGTGAACAAGCAGATTACCAAGTTCCCCAACATGTTTGCCATCCTCTATGGCCTTGCTGACGAGGAACAGCGCCGTGAAATCATGCAGAGCGTCATGCTCAACCCCGACATCCCCGCCATCACCACCCCCTACATGCGCTTCTACGAACTGGAAACCCTCTGCATGGACGGTCGACAGGAACAAGTGACTGACGAGATGAAAGCCTACTGGGGCGGCATGCTACGTGAGGGCGCCACGTCGTTCTGGGAGAAGTACATCCCGTCGGAAACCAGAACTCAGCACCTCGCCATGTATGGCAGACCTTACGGCAAGAGCCTCTGCCACGCCTGGGGTGCATCGCCCATCTATATCCTCGGCAAGTACTACCTCGGCGTTCGTCCCACCAAACCTGGCTACGAAGAGTATGAAGTCCGTCCCAATCTCGGGGGTCTGGAGTGGATCAAAGGCTCCGTTCCCACCCCACACGGCATGATATCCGTCAGCATGGACCCTCACCACGTCACCGTCCGTGCCACCGAAGGCACCGGCTGGCTCATCGTCGGCGACCAGCGCGTCCGCATCGAACCAGACAACGAGTTAACGATCAGCCTCTGACAAAAGCTCTACACTTTGTACCCATCTTGCACTTGCTAGTTGACTCTACGCAATACCCACAATATTTCGCTGATTTGAAAATAATCGGCGAAATATTTTGTTAATTCACAGAAAGTTAGTACCTTTGCACCCTGTTTGCCCCAGGTGGGGACATAGGAGCCGGGACAGGCGCTGACTCCGAGTATTATTAACCCTATTAAAAGATGGCCTGATAAACGTCTGTTCAGGTCTCGCCCGGCAGCGAATGCCGTGCAAAAGATATATTAATTATGTCAGAATTAACAAAGAACGTCCAGCCATTACAGGACTTCGACTGGGAACAGTACGAGAATGGCATGACGGCCAATGTCAGCAAGGAAGAGCTTGACAAGGCTTACGACGAAACCCTCAACAAGGTCAGCGAGCATCAGGTCGTTGACGGTAAGGTTATCAGCGTCGACAAGAAAGAAGTAGTCGTCAACATCGGCTACAAGAGCGACGGTATCATCCCCGCTTCTGAATTCCGCTACAATCCCGAGCTGAAGGCTGGTGACGTTGTAGAGGTTTATGTTGAGAACGCTGAGGACAAGAAGGGTCAGCTCGTTCTTTCTCACAAGAAGGCCCGCCTGTCTAAGTCTTGGGACCGCGTCAACGCAGCCCTCGAGAGCCAGGAGGTCATCAATGGTTACATCAAGTGCCGCACGAAGGGTGGTATGATTGTCGACGTCTTCGGCATCGAGGCCTGCCTGCCCGGTTCACAGATTGACGTTCATCCCATACGTGACTACGACCAGTTCGTAGACAAGACGATGGAGTTCAAGATCGTGAAGATCAACCAGGAGTTCCGCAACGTTTTTGTTTCTCACAAGGCTCTTATCGATGC
>JAEEVT010000031.1 GCA_016291005.1 Prevotella sp.
CATCCGAAGTGGACTTCTGCTCGTCCATGAAACGCTCAAGCATGTCATACAGACGTTTGCGGCCTGCGGTCTCTTCGTCTGCACGACGGTTTGCGGCCCTCAATTCCTCCTTTATCTCGGACATGTCCTTCTCCATCTGGAGAATCTCCTTGTCCTTCTCTTGGTTCAGCTCATAAAGGAACTTGACGTATTTTTTGAGTTCTTCTACTGTTTCCATACTATCGGACGGAGAAACACAGGGACAACCCATCCCTCCGTTTCTTAGTCTTTACCCATGAGAGCGTTTTAAATCTTCAACGGATAATGTGAACTTGAAGCAGCCGATGTTGTTGAGGATGACGGTGGCGCGCTTCTTGCCATTGACCATCTCGACGGTGCCCTGAAGGCCTTTCAAGGCCTCGGACTCTGAGAGGAAGCCATCGTTAAGGGCGACGGTCTCATGGACCTGGGGCGGCACTTCTTCTGAGAACTCGACATCACCGTCGGCGAGTTGAAGCACCGCCTTGAGTGCACGCATCTGTGCGTCAGGGACGCGGGCGAAGTCACGAAAGCCTTCCTTGGTTCTGGAAAGGGTAGGATCGACCATGCAATGGGTCAAGAGGGGACACTGTTTGAGGGTGTCCACGCGATGGGACTCGTCAACTCTGATGAAAATCTTGCCATGAATGACGACCTTCTCGACGAGTTTCTTGGAGCCACTTGATTTCTGGCCTTTTTTGTAGGTCCTGACTTTCTTTTGCTGGACGGCTGCGTAGGCTTCTACCTCGAAGGGGATGTTTTTGGGGTCTTTGAGAAAGGAGCAAGCGTCGATCTCCTTGTTTCGCTTGACGCCATAGACATACCAGGCAGTAGGGTCAAAGACCTTCTGGACAACGGGCTTTTCCTTCTCTTGGTGGAGAATGCGGTTGGTAGTCAGACTACGTAACCGGCGGTAATTTTTGGGCTTCTTTTGGTACGGCTCCGCCGCAGGCCCCCCGTTTTCACTTGGAGCCTCAATACCAGCATTTAACGCTTTAGCGTCGTCTTGCATACTCATCACCTGACTGTTACGTCAGTACGTCTTGGAATCAGCGAAGCTCAAAATGAAAACTCGGTCGGAGATGACCTATGTATACAAAAAGAGCGTGAACCTCACTCTGCCCGTCCGTTTCTTTAGGTCCTGAGAAAACCCTTGCTATAAACAGACAGAATTCATGCTCACGCCGTTGGTTTATATATACACCCGCTAAGTGTGCGGAGGCTCTGATTGAGCCTCACGACACACCGACGGGGCGTTATATAACCACGTCCTAAGCATCTACTCTGCAATGTCTTTGACTGGAACTTTAAATTTAGCGGATTTAAGAGCCCAAAGCCATGCGTTGTAAGACGCTGTACCAACAAATTGTGCCCACACCTTCACCGCCTCAATGGGCAGGTACGGCGCGATAGCGGGTGCAAAGTTACGAAAATTTTCTCACATTATTATAATATATAAGGAAAAAATGCTCATTTGGTCCCGTTTTTTATGCAATTTATGCAAATTTAATCCTCGACCCCATGAAGTTCCCACTCTTTCGAGAACACCTTCTTTGGTCTTTTAGGAGCCGGTTCTTCGAACCTAAAAAATAGTTGTTTTAACGAAAACGATAACGAAAACGATAACTATTTCCCCTGTTGGTTTCTCTTCAAACAGCCAAGAAAAATGCATGAAAACGGTCGCTTATTCATCCTTAAACAAGTCTGAAGAGTGTGGAAAAGTGGCAAAAAACATAACTTTTCCGTGAAGAATTCAAGTTTCTGAACGTCGCATTATTTGTAGATATATTATAAATACTATTCATATATAAACAGTTCCTCCATGGTAATCGGTATCGGTGATATTTCCGAATACATATTCTCATGAAGTCCGTATGTGGTCACGAGACTTACTTGAATGCCACCTTTGTGTCCTGTTTCCTTTTGAAAGGTTTCCATACGTCTAACGATGTTTCTATACTCCTTTTCGCTAAGAGTATAATCATCCTTGGAATACTTCATTTCGCAGATGGTCACGATACCGTCAGCACGATCTATAACCAAGTCAATCTGAACGGCAGGTTGACTGTTCTGACTGCGCCATGCATAGTATTCATGCCTAATGGCATCAAGACGTAAACCATGTATAATCTGCCTTACATGCCACAGACATACACGTTCAAAAGTCAGTCCATACCAATTGTTTTGCTCTGGAGTGCCAAGTGTATTGCGCCAAAAATGTTCATCTGTCACTCTTCGAGTGCCAAACCGATAGTGGAATAAGGAAAAGAAATCTACCAATTGATAGATGCCATTTTTCTGTAATGTGCCATTATTGTATCTACGTACAAAGTCACAATGCTCCAGGTCATCCAACATGTCACTAAGATGACCATTATCTGAAATCTTCAATTCATTTGCTATTTCTGTTCGTGTATATCCGTCACGACGTGTACTGAGCAAGCGTACTATTTCCATATAAGACTCTGCATTCTTAAACAAAGAGTTGAAGAGCCTTTGGTATTCATTTTCCAGTTCTGGCTCAGCGGAAAAGAAGAGCGTATCTATGTTGTCAGGAACATTCTTCTTTGGATCAAGCAAACTCAAATAATAAGGCACACCACCAAGGACCATGTACGCCTGCAACACTGCAATCCTTGGCCAGCGGAATTTTCTACTTTTGAGATATTCTTCTGTTTGCCCAAGAGAGAACGGACGGAGATGCATGGTGTGAGTAGCGCGTTTATGGAGTCCAGCTTTATTGTTTACGATATTACGCATCATCCATGATGTAGCAGAGCCGCATACAACAAAGTATATGTTGTCAATCCACGATGCACGGCTATTCCAGAACAAGTCTAATGCTGGCAGGAATCCTGAGCGATGGGTGTCAAAACACGGCAATTCGTCAATGAACACGACCAATCGACGTTTGCGATTCCTGTTCTTGCGTTCTAACAATTCTGCAAGTTGAGTAAAAGCCTCAATCCACGAAGTTGCCTTACTTCCTTTGTGACCATATCGTACCAACGCGTTGTGGAAAGCCTCCATTTCCGTTTCTCGCGAACCGTCAATGACGCCAGTTGCATAGAAGTCAAACTGATCCTTGAAGAAACTTCGGATTAGGAAAGTCTTACCAACACGACGGCGACCATACAATGCGATAAATTCACTCTTACCCGACTCCATATAATCGGTGAGTTTACTAAATTCAGCTTCTCTGCCAATAATCTTTTCCATCTGCGTCTACTTAAATTCATTCTTTCAGGCAGGAATGATAGAAGACATCCACATCATGCCTAATTTGCTGTTGCAAAGGTACAAAGAATAATTGGAACCAAAAATATTTCGGGCGGAAACTTGAGATTTTTTAATATTTTCGCCCGAAATATGGTAATAATTCAAATGTCAGACCCGTATCACGGGAATAAAACGGGGATTTTAGAAACAAATTATCGCTGAATTGTTGTTCCAACACAAATTTTCGCGGAGATTTAACAATCCTTGTCAGAACAATGTTGTCGAGAGTAAATATTAGTGCAGTTTAGCGTAGCTGCCACAAAGTGTAAAGACCTTGCATTAGTCATGATGAACGGAAAAGAGGAAGACTTGCACATTGGCGATTACGTTGTTCATTGTGTACTTGCCACCAACTGGTTGCTATTTGCAAGTTGAAGGGACGATAGCTGGTCAACTGCTTTTGCAAAACTCTTTGTCGTCAGCAAAACAAATCGTCCAAGGTGAGTTCTCGTTGGATGCATTCAGAATGTTCATTCCTGTCAAGCCCCTTGGTCGTTATCATGGTCACAATGACATTTTTGTCAGTGTTTGTTGTCTCGATGAATGTTGAGACCTTACGCTCAATGTCATCTTCGTCCTTGGCGGTCATAGTGTATGGTCTGTTCCAGAACTTCATTTCACAGATATTGATAGTCCTGTCTGCACGGTCAATGAGCATGTCTATCTGTGCAGAGCGCTGTTCTCCTTTGCCAAACCACGAAAAGACATTGGCAGTTATGCCAGATATGCCCAATGCCTTCTTGATTTGATCCACGTGGTTCAAACACAGCATCTCGAACGAGAGTCCACTCCATGTACTGTAAACATGGGAGTTTTGGTTGTTTGACCAATAATTGGCATCGTGGGCATCTGCCTTCTTCATAACCTGAAAGTAGAACAGGGTGAAAGAATCGACAAGCTGGTAAAGCGTATCTGTGTTTTTTCTTTCCCCAGAGTTCTGGCTCGTCGGAATCCCGTTTATCATGATGAAAGGTTCATAACTGCGGATAAACCCACAACTTTCCAACTCTTCAAGCATCATGGAGAACTTGCCATTATCGGAGAGTTTTGTCTTTTCAAGTACTTCCTGGCGGGTCAGTCCTTTTCCCTTGGTGGCCAATGCCGTAACTACTTTAATGTGGTTGGCGGCGTTCTTATACAGCGAGTTGTACAAACTTTGGAACTCGTCATGCAGTTCGCCATCCTCGGCAAAAACAAGCCTGTCGATGTTCTGTGCCACTCCTTCACCCTTGTTCATTTTTGACAGATAGAAAGGCACGCCACCAAGAACCATATAGCACTCGGCAATCTGCTTTGTTGACAGGCGGAATCCACGTGCATCAAAATACATCTGACACTCTTTCAACGTAAAGGGCTTCAGAGGAATCTTGTGGGTGACACGGTTATGAAGGCCACCCCTGTTCTTAATCAGGTTGTTGATAATCCATGACGTTGCACTGCCACAGACTATCAGTTTGATGTCATCGCGCCATGATGCCCAAGAATTCCAGAAATGCTCCAAGCCACTGATGAAATTGGAACGAGGGGTGTCCATCCATGGCATTTCGTCGATAAAGACAATCTTTTTCCCCTCCGGAAGGGATTCCAAATAACTCTCAAGTGCCATGAATGCATCGAGCCATGTCGTGGCAAGAGGCACTTCTGGATTGCTTTTCCTGATGCCCTGCATGAAATTCTTCAATTGAATGCGCATCGAGACCTTATTCATGCCAGCCACGTAAAAAGCATAGTCATTGCCGATGACTTTCTGTATGAGGAACGTCTTGCCTACGCGCCGACGTCCGTACACTGCAATGAATTCTGACTGTTCAGAGTTGAGGTATTCCTTCAACTGCTGCTGTTCTTTCTCGCGTCCAATGAAAAGCTTATTCATGCCACCTTGATTATTTGTTGAACTTATGCCGCAAAGGTACTTCTTTTTCTTCAAATAGCCAAGAAAATTGCACGAAAACGGTCGCAAGGGGGTCATTTTTGCCATATTAGCGACCGTTTTCGTGCAATTTTTCACAATATTCATACCCCTGTGGCTTGAATATCGCTTGATCCGTTATCACGCCAAATATGGACAAAAGAAATCCGCTTAGCGCTGACTTACTGCGACTAAGCGGATCTTTGTTGGGGTACCCACTCGAATTTCAACCGTCTAATCGCTTCAACTGTTTCTTTACTTTCTTCGTATACGCCTGGCCTCGCGAGACGAGGTACTGAAACATCACAATGTCATTAATAATTTCCACGTGAAAGGTGAAGAATGCCCGATAGCCGCCTATGCGGATGCGATACACGCAATGATAGCCTACAAGACGGATGCAATCGGTGATGTCCTCAATGCCTTGGGCTGCTTTAACTTCCTTGATGACATCAAGAACACTGTCAAGCTGCTTACCGGACAGCTGGTCAACAGCTTTTGCAAAACTCTTTGAAATCTTGACTTTCATAAGCCATATTTCTTTTCAAAGGCAACTTGTTCTTCGTCACTGAGCATTTCCATGCCGTCAGGATCCGTTTGCTGCAAAAATCTGTATATGCTAGCGTCATCGTATGACTCGACGATCTCATCAAGACTGTTCTCAATGAACTTCTTCAAGTTAGTACCTCGACTTGCGGCAATGACTGACAGCCCCCGGAATGTGTCCGGCTTGATATCGATAACCTTGCGTCTCATGGACGGCCTTGATGTGGTCTTTCTGACAGTTGCTTCCATAATTCCCTGATTTTTCAAATTTGGGTGCAAATATATATAATATATATGATATATACAAATTTTCGCGGAGATTTAACAATCCCTGGTAAGAACATTGTTGTCGAGGGCATGAACTATCCAACCTGCCAACCGGGGAAACCCGCTGCCCCCAAAGAAAGTAAAATAATTCAATCCCCACAAATTTATTTCGATAAAATATGCAAATCCCCACAGAATTTAATCTCAAGATCCGTCTAATCCCCAAAAAATCGAAACAACCAAACAAATCGACAAAAAAAACTGTTTAGAATCATCAAAAACTTACCGATTAGCACAGAAGGATGAAATGGGCCGGACCTTACAGGATCTTGCCCTTAATCACCGTCAAAGGGCATCCAAAAAGTGAAGAGTGAAGAATGAAATACATGATTGGCAAGGAAGAAGCCAAGCGGATTATCAATGAAGTGAAGGAAGGTGTGAGCAAGTGGAAACCATTAGCTATCCGTCTCGGCATAGCCAAGAGAGAGATGGAAGTATTTGCGGGACATTTGGGATCATTATATGGAGCCAAGAAATGACTGTCACGCCCAAAACACGCCAAATAGATAAAAAAATCCGCTTAGCGCTGACTTACTGCGACTAAGCGGATCTTTGTTGGGGTACCCGGACTCGAACCAGGAAAGGCAGGACCAGAATCTGCAGTGTTACCATTACACCATACCCCAAAGTTCCTTCTCTAAAGGAGCATTCTCTCGAATTGCGCTGCAAAGGTACTACTTTTTTGGGAATCACCAAAGAAAAATGTATTTTTTTTATTAAAAAGCGCAAAAAAAAAGGATTTAACGTGGTTTTATCAAGAATAAAGAGTAACTTTGCACACATTATGGAACAAACAAGACAACTGGTAGACACCATTATAGAAGGTATACAAGAGAAGAAGGGTCAGCGTATTGTCGTTGCTGACCTGCAAGAGATAGACGGAGCCATCTGCCGCTACTTCGTCATTTGTCAGGGCAACTCCCCCACGCAAGTGGACGCCATCACCGACTCTGTAGGCGAAATGGCCCGCAAGTCGTTAGGCGAGAAACCTACGACGGTGGTTGGTCAGGAGAATGCTCAATGGGTGGCAATGGACTATGGCGACGTGCTGGTACACATTTTCCTGCCTGACGTTCGCGAGTTTTACGATTTGGAACACCTGTGGGACGACGCAGGCTTAATCCAAATTCCGGATTTGGATTGAGAATTAAGAATTTAGAATTAAGAGTTAAGAGTTGTCGCCTGTGGCGATTGAGAATTGAGAATTTAGAATTAAGAGTTAAGAATTAAGAGTTATCGCCTGCGGCGATTAAGAATTGAGAATTTAGAATTTAGAGTTAAGAATTAAGAGTTATCGCCTGCGGCGATTAGGAATTAAGAATTTAGAGTTAAGCATTAAGCATTAAATAAGACATTGGAACAGCAGAAAAAAAACAATAACAAGCCTCAGATGAACATGCCGCGGTTCAACATGAACTGGATCTACGGCCTGGTGATTCTCTCGCTGATCGTGCTCTATATTTCGACGGGCAACGAGAAGTCGAGTGTGAGGACAGAGACCAGCTATTCGGACTTCAAGGTGATGGTGATGAAAGGCTACGCCGAGAAGATCGTAGTGAACAAGAATACTGGAACGCTCCAGATGTACGTCAAGGGCGAGCACATCCGCGACGTCTTCCACCAAGGTGTGGACAAAACGGGCAAGAACCCCTCGGTGACGGTAGCCATAGGGAGTGCCGACCAGGTGGAACAGTTTATCAACAAAGCACGTGAAGAGCAGAAGTTCACGGGCAAATACGCCTACGACAACACGAAAGATAACGACTTCTTTGGTTCGTTGCTGATGAACATCCTGTTCTTTGGCGGCATCATCTTCGTATGGATGTTCCTCATGCGCCGCATGGGTGGCGGAGGAGGCGGGATGATGGGTCCTGGCAGCATTTTCAACGTCGGCAAGTCGAAAGCCCAGATGTACGAAAAGGGCGGCGAGCTGGGCATAACCTTCAAGGACGTTGCTGGACAGGCAGGTGCCAAGCAGGAGATGCAGGAAATCGTCGACTTCCTGAAGAATCCGCAGAAATATACCGAGTTAGGCGGCAAGATTCCCAAGGGAGCCTTGCTTGTCGGGCCTCCAGGAACAGGTAAGACGCTGCTGGCAAAGGCTGTTGCCGGCGAGGCTGGCGTACCGTTCTTCTCGATGTCTGGTTCTGACTTTGTAGAAATGTTCGTGGGCGTGGGCGCATCGCGCGTGCGAGACCTTTTTGAAAAGGCCAAGACGAAAGCGCCCTGCATCATCTTCATCGACGAGATTGATGCCGTGGGCCGTGCCCGTTCGAAGAACCCTGCCATGGGTGGCAACGACGAGCGCGAGAACACGCTGAACGCCCTGTTGACGGAGATGGACGGTTTCGGCACCAATAGCGGCATCATCACGCTGGCAGCCACCAACCGCGCTGACATGCTGGACTCGGCCCTGATGCGTGCTGGCCGTTTCGACCGCCAGATACACGTCGACCTGCCCGACCTGACAGAGCGAAGGGAAATCTTTGTAGTACACCTGAAGCCGCTGAAGCTGGACGAAAGTTTAGACATTGACTTTCTGGCTCGCCAGACGCCAGGTTTCTCAGGTGCCGACATTGCCAACGTCTGTAACGAGGCAGCCCTCATCGCTGCTCGCCACAACAGCGAGAAGGTGGGCAAGCAGGACTTCCTGGATGCCGTTGACCGCATCATAGGCGGCTTAGAGAAGAAGACCAAGGTGATGACGGAGGCTGAGAAGAAGTCGATAGCCATCCATGAGGCTGGTCACGCCACCATCTCGTGGTTCACTGAGTTTGCCAACCCATTGGTCAAGGTCAGTATCGTCCCCCGCGGAAGGGCGTTGGGTGCTGCATGGTATCTGCCTGAGGAGCGTGTCCTGCAGACTAAGGAAGCCATGCTCGACGAGATGTGTTCACTATTAGGCGGACGTGCTGCCGAGGAGCTGTTCATCGGCCACATCTCGACAGGCGCGATGAACGACCTGGAGCGCACCACAAAGCAGGCCTACGGTATGGTGGCCTACGCTGGTATGTCGGACAAACTGCCCAACCTGTGCTACTACAACCAGCAGGAATACTCGTTCCAGAAACCATACTCGGAAACGACGGCTAAGCTGATGGACGAGGAGGTGCTGAAAATGGTGAATGAGCAATACGCACGTGCCAAGCAGATACTCTCTGAGCACAAGGAAGGTCATGCTCAGCTGGCACAACTGCTGGTAGACCGCGAGGTGATTTTTGCCGACGACGTGGAGAAAATCTTCGGCAAGCGTCCCTGGCAGAGTCGTGCCGACGAGCTGTTAGAAGCCCAGATGCGTGCCGATGCCGAACGTATGGCAGAAGAGAGGGCCAAGGAGCTTGGCCTGCTGCCCGAGAATACGGAAGCCTCAAAGAATCAGGAAACTCCAGAGGGCACAGAAGACTCCGCAGAATCTGAGAAATCAGGGAAAGACCAATAATTAAAACGCCTATGAAGAACTTTATCATTAGAACGATAACCGGCATCATCTTTGTTGCCGCCATCGTAGCTTCGTTCCTGAGACCAGAGGCTATGGTGCTGTTGTTCAGCATTGTGACAGGCATGACAGTCTGGGAGTTTACGGGTCTGGTGAACGAACGGGAACGCGTGACGGTCAACCGTTTTATCTGTACCGTTGCTGCTGTATACTTCTTCTTTGCGATGACCTATTTCTGCAGCGACCTATACGGCGGCATAGCCAAGAGCGTCGTGTTCATTCCCTACCTGGTGACCATTATCTACCTGCTGGTCAGCGAACTATACCTGAAGCAGGTTGACCCCATCGAGGACTGGGCATACACGATGATGTCGCAGATGTACATCGCCCTACCCTTCTCGCTGCTTAACGTGCTGGCATTCAACGCCACACCAGAAGGTTCGGTAAGATTCAACACGCTTCTGCCCTTGTCGATTTTCATCTTCCTGTGGGTCAACGACACAGGCGCCTATTGTGTGGGCTCACTCTTAGGCCGCCACAAGCTGTTTCCTCGCATCTCCCCAGGGAAGTCGTGGGAGGGAAGCATTGGCGGAGCCGTCTTTGTGCTTGCCATCGCCTGGCTTATAGGAACTTACGACAACACCCTGATACTCGATGGCGACAACACTGGAAGGGGAATGCTTAGCGTCCCTGCCTGGCTCGGACTGGGACTCGTCGTCGTCATTTTCGGCACATGGGGCGACCTGATAGAAAGCCTCTTCAAGCGTACCCTCGGCATCAAGGACAGCGGAAACATCCTGCCTGGGCACGGCGGCATGCTCGACCGTTTCGACTCGGCACTATTAGCCATCCCTGCCGCAGTAGTCTATCTGTACACTCTTTCTCTTTTCTAACAACAATTTTAACGAATTAAACGAATAAGACGTATTGAATACACTGAAGAAACAGTTATTGTTTTTTTTACCTTTTTACCTCTTTACCTTTTTACCTCTACAGGTAAGGGCGCTAGATCCCATCAAGCAATATGGGCAACTGCAAGTAAAGGGTTCCCAGTTGTGCGACCAGCATGGACAACCCGTTATTCTGCATGGCATGAACCTTGAATGGGATACTCATTGGCCACGCATGTACAACAAGAAGTTCATGAAGACGCTAAAGCGCAAGGCACAATATCCGTTGCTGCGTCTGGCCATGAACGTTTCTGAGGACAACGGCTATCTGGCTAATCCACAGCAAGCTATGGCAAGTCTTACGCCTGTGATTGAAACGGCCATCAAGCAAAACATCTATGTCATCATCGACTGGCACGCCAACAGCATGCACACCCAGGAGGCTCGTCAGTTCTTTGGCAAGATAGCACAGCGTTACGGTCGTCATCCCCACATCATCTATGAAATATACAACGAACCCATCGATGAAACATGGACTAGCATCAAGGAATATGCCTCAGAGGTCATCAGCGAAATCCGCCAATATGACCCTGACAATATCGTACTGGTGGGATGTCCGCACTGGAATCAGGACATCCATCTGGTAGCCAACAGCCCGCTCGACAGTTTCCAAAACGTGATGTACACCGTCCATTTCTATGCTGCCACGCACGGCGACGACCTGCGTCAACGCACTGAGGATGCAGTTCGTCACGGTATTCCTATATTTATCTCGGAGTGCGGTGCCATGGAAGCCTCGGGCGAAGGTCCTATTGATTCTGAGAGCGAGACCCAATGGATAGCGATGTGCAATCGTCTGGGCATTAGCTTCGTAAAAAAATTCTTAACGACACAAGACCTATGACAAAAGAACAAGAGAAACTCATCACGGCGAATATGGGTTACGTCGTGACGCTGGCCAGACAGTATAAGAGTGATTTTTTAAGTACCGACGACCTTGTCAGCGAGGGCAGCATCGGCATGATGAAGGCTGCTGAGAAGTATGACCCAACACGTGGCAAACCCTTTGTGACTTTTGCAGCGCCTTATATCCGCAGAAGTATCGAGGCAGCACTTAGCAAGGTGGAGTCCGACACAGAGGTACGTTCTACTGACGAGTCACTACCCATTGGCAGTCGTAACAACTACACGCTTCTAAATGTACTGGAAGACGTCAATGCCCCCAAGGCTGACCACCACGTGGAAGAGTCGTCACTCGGCGAAGACCTGCAACGCGTTATTGGTGTGCTGAACGAGCGTGAACAGGCTGTGGTCAGGCACTTCTTCGGAATAGGCGAAGAGCGTCTGACGATGTTGGAAATAGGTAATGCTTTAGGTTTGAAGCGCGAGCGGGTCCGTCAGATTCGTGACAAGGCCATCCGCAAACTGCACAAAGCTGCTCAGCAGACTGAGTTAAAAGGATAATAAGGACAGCCCTCGGCTATCCTTATTTCATCGTTAGAAGTTCCACTTGACCGCCACCGTGGGATTGACGAAGAACGTCTTGTCGCTGGTAGGATTGGAGTTGTAGATGAAGTTGTTGGACACTTCCACTTCCGAACCAACACTGAAGTGCTCTGTCATGTTGTACCAGAACTGCGGCTCTGTAAGTATCACCAAGCACCCATGTCGGTTGACCTTCTCACCACGCCAGAAGTCTATGAAGCCTGAGAAAGTACACTTCTTATGGGCAAATGTCGTGCTCCACACTCCCGTCAGCTGGGCGCTGGCGTAGGGATGCGTATAGTCGGCACCCTTGAAGTACTGTTTGTAAAGGAGCTGAACTGACCACGTCTTAGAAAAGTCCTCCGAATGTCCGTGGTAGGCAGGGCCGATGAGTGCTGCATGCTGGAAGCTGCCACTCTTGCTGCTGGCGCCACCGTCGTATTCGACATGTGCGGCAAAGGGAGACTCCTTGCCAAGATTAAACTCACGTGAAATCTCAGTATAGACACTCTCGAACGCCTTGCGGCTCATGTCGAGGTCCACGAAATAGTACCACGAACCCCACTTGTCGGCCTTGAACTGTTCCAGAGTGACGGTAACCTTCGACCGTCCAGCCTCCTCGCCTGTATAGATGTTTCGACCAAAGTCGTAGTGCAACTGGATGTCCTGTGCTGCAAGACTGCCGACTAATAGAGAAAAAATAAAAAACAATAAAGCCCTATGGCCATGGTTTCCGTTAACTCTTTTCATATTTTGTAAATATTTTTATAATTAAGACAAAGCTCACCTTATTTGTTATTTCGAACCAAGGTCGAAAGAATGATTTCTGCCGCACGGTCTGGAGCGTGGCTCTCTCCCAAACGGCGATTTACTTCCTCATAGTCTGTCAACATACACTCTCGTCGTTCACCACCAGGCAATAACGACTCCAGCTCACGTCGGACAGCCTCGACGCTGAAGCTATCAGCCACCAGTTCCTTTACCACCTCGTGGTCGGCAATAAGGTTGACTAGCGAGACGTACTTAACCTTCAGGAAGTGACGTCTGAGGAATCCAAACAGTTTAGCAGGCTTCAAGTTATAGCATACCACCTGAGGCACACGGAACATACATGTTTCGAGCGTTGCCGTTCCGCTGGTAACCAGCGCAGCGGTGGCCTGCGACAGCAACGAGAAAGTGTCATTTACAACGAGGCGTACTGAACTGCCCTTCAGGAAGGAGGCGTAGTACTCTGAATCAATAGACGGTGCACCAGCCAATACAATGTCGTATTTCTCCGTCAGATGTCTCGTCGCCTCGATCATGGCAGGCAGATTGTCCTTGATTTCCTGTTTTCGCGAACCAGCAAGCAAAGCAATACAAGGTTTTTCTCGCTTCACACTCTTTTCTCCACGCTCCGCTAAAAACACCCTGACTTCCTGAGCCGTAGGATTGCCGACGTAATGGATGGGATAATGATGCTTGCCCTCGAAGAAATCCACCTCAAAAGGCAGGATGGAAAAGAGTTCGTCAACGTCGCGCTTGATGTTCTTGATACGATACTCCTTCCACGCCCATATCTTTGGCGCAATATAGTAATAGACGGGGCAGATGCCCTTCGCATGGATATATTTGGCAATATTGAGATTAAAACCTGGATAATCGACAAGGATGACAACATCTGGCTGCCATTGGGCAATATCCTCCTTGCACATTTTCATATTCTTGAGAATGGTGCGCAAGTGTAGTAAGACGGGAATAAAACCCATATACGCCAGTTCCTTGTAATGCTTGACTCGCACACCGCCGACTGCAGCCATCATGTCGCCACCAAAGAAACGGAATTCCGCCTCTGGGTCTTGCGCCTTCAACGACAGCATCAGGTGCGACGCATGTAAGTCGCCACTTGCCTCACCAGCTATCAAGTAATACTTCATTCGAATTGAAAATTGAAAATTATATTTCCCAGTTCTTCAGTTGTTCTATGGCTTCGTATGCCGTAACATCGACGCGGGTTGGGGTAACAGCCACATAGCCGTGATTCAGGGCCCAGTTGTCAGTATCCTCCGCATCGGGCTCGTCGTTCCGATAGTGTCCCACCATCCACCAGTAGTCATAGCCACGGGGATGATGACAGCGACTGGTCTCGTTATACCACGTACCATGCGCCATTCGGCAGATGCGGACACCCTGAAAGTCACCCTCAGGATGATCCTGTTCTGGCGTTGTGATGGTAGCTCCGCCAATAGACGGGCCAGGGAAGTTGACATTCAGGCAGACACCCTTTGGCAGGCCATCACGCAGGACACGTTCCGTCATCTGTTTGACGTATGGCGCCAACGGTTCAAAATTGGCATCAGCCCTATGGTCGCACAGCGAAAAGGCAATAGACGGGATATACTTCATGCAACCCTCCATCGTGACGCCCATCGTACCGCTGTAATGGGTATTAACAGAAGCGTTATCACCATGGTTGATGCCGCCTATCACGATGTCTGGCTTACGTTCACAGATGTTGGCTAGAGCCATCTTCACACAATCTACTGGCGAACCGTTGCACGACCACACCTCCAGGTCATCTTCCTTTCGGCGCAGGGTCAACGTCAACGGCGTAGTCGCCGAAAAGGCACAGGCGCTTCCACTTCGTGGACCGTCTGGCGCACAAACGACAATCTTTCCTAAAGGTCTGACCATCTCTATCAGACGGTTGATGCCCTTGGCCTGATAGCCGTCATCGTTGGAAATAAGTATGAGTGGTTTCATTCCATTGCTATTTTGGGGGACAAAGGTACGAATAAGCGCGTAAAAAGCCAAAAGTTTTTGGATTTTTCGAGCAAAAGTACTTCCAAGCGTAGTCTTAAAGATACAAAATATATTTAAATTATCAATTGTCAATAGTCATTTATCAATTATTATTCGTACCTTTGCAGCCTATTTTATAGATAAAAGTAGGTAAATTGAATTGAATTATGGGAAAAATTATAGCATTAGCCAACCAAAAGGGCGGCGTTGGAAAGACCACTACGACCATCAATCTGGCCGCTTCTCTGGCCACGATGGAGAAGACGGTACTTGTCGTTGATGCCGACCCTCAGGCTAACGCCTCCAGCGGTCTGGGGGTGAATATTCAAGAGGTGGAATGCTCGCTTTATGAGTGTCTCATCGACAAGGCAGACGTCCGCGACGCCATCTACACGACAGATATTGAAGGACTTGACATCATCCCCAGCCACATCGACCTGGTAGGTGCTGAGATAGAGATGCTGAACCTGAGCAACCGCGAGAAGATTATCAGTCAGGTGTTGAAGCCCATCCGCAACGACTACGACTTTATCCTCATCGACTGCTCGCCGTCGTTAGGTCTCATTACGGTCAACGCGCTGACGGCTGCCGACTCGGTCATCATCCCCGTACAATGTGAATACTTTGCTTTGGAAGGTATCTCCAAGCTGTTGAATACCATCAAGATCATCAAGACGAAGCTGAACACGAAGTTAGAGATAGAAGGTTTCCTTCTGACGATGTACGACTCTCGCCTGCGTCTGGCGAACCAGATTTACGACGAGGTGAAGCGCCACTTCCAGGAGTTGGTGTTCAAGACCGTCATCCAGCGTAATGTCAAGCTCTCCGAGAGTCCTTCGCACGGTTTGCCCGTCATCCTCTACGATGCAGATTCTACGGGAGCCAAGAACCACCTGGCCCTCGCGAAGGAAATTATTAATAAGAATTCGTAATTCCTAATTACGTTATAACGACATTACGACATAACGACAAATAGAAACCGAATGGCAGTAAGAAAAAAATATTCGAGCAGTGTGCTGGGACGAGGCCTTGACGACCTCGGCAACGGTCGCGGCCTGGACGCACTCATCGACACGAGCGAAGTAAATACCCAGGGCAGTTCTAACCTCAGCGAGGTGGAGATTGCCCAGATAGAGCCCAATCCCAACCAGCCGCGCCGCGAGTTTGACCCTGAGGCCCTACAGGAACTGGCTACGAGCATCCGCGAGTTAGGCATTATCCAGCCCATTACCATCCGCAAGGTGGAGGGTGGAAAATATCAGATTATCGCTGGCGAACGCCGTTGGCGCGCCTCTCAGCTGGCAGGTCTGACAAAGATTCCCGCCTACGTGGTTACTGTAGAAGACCAGAGCGCTATGGAGATGGCGCTTGTTGAGAACATCCAGCGTGAAGACCTGAACGCCATCGAGATAGCCCTGGCGTATCAGCATCTGGCAGAATCTACAGGCATGACGCAGGCTAAGATTTCCGAGCGTGTGGGCAAGAGCCGTGCCGCCGTTACCAACTATATGCGTCTGCTGAAGCTTCCTGCTCAGGTGCAGATGGCTCTGAAGAACCACGAGATAGAGATGGGCCACGCCCGTGCCCTGTTGGCCATCGACAGTCCCTCGCAGCAGATCAAGTTGTTCAGGGAGGTACAACAACAGCAATACTCCGTTCGCAAGGTGGAAGAGCTCATCCAACAGTTGAAGAGCGGCGAGGACGTCAAGACCGCCAAGGGCCGCATAGCCGCCAAGGCACAGCTTCCCGAGGAGTTTAACCTGCTAAAGGATCGTCTGTCTCAGTTCTTCCATGCTAAGGTTCAGATGACGTATTCCTCGAAGGGTAAGGGAAAAATCAGCATCCACTTTGACGACGAGGAGCAGTTGGAACAGATTATGAATGCCCTGGATAGTGTGAAATGAAGATGGTTAAGAGTTGTTGGTTGGTCGTGATGCTCTTGTTGAGCACTACCGTTGGTCTGGCTCAGACTGACGATGTCGTAGTGCCCGACAGCATTCCCCTTCGCGAAGTAGGCAAGGCAGTACTCCTGTCTACGGGCGACAGCATTGGCAGCATCATGGCTCCGTTAGACTCGCTGGCAATTTCCGATGCCAAGGCCTTACAGACCGACACCAAGACCATGGAAGCAGATTCGACATCCATCATTGTTGACCAGAGTAAGCTGAATCCCACCAAGACGAAGCGCGACTGGAACACCTGGACTCCCAACCCACAACGTGCCCTGTGGCTTGCATTAGTCATTCCTGGCGCTGGCCAGATTTACAACCGCAAGTTCTGGAAACTGCCCATCATCTACGGCGGATTCATGGGCTGCATCTATGCCCTGACGTGGAACAATACCATGTACAAGGACTATTCGCAGGCTTACCTCGACCTCATGGACGACGACCCTGCCACGCAGAGCTACAACAAGTTCCTGCACCTGGGCAAGGTGATACATGAAGACGATGAGAACGAATTCAAGCAATACCAAAAGCTGTTCAAAAACCGTAAGGACAAATACCGCCGTTGGCGCGACATGAGTTTCTTTGTCATGCTGGGTGTCTATGCCATCTCCGTCATCGATGCTTACGTGGACGCCGAGCTCTCCGTTTTCGACATTTCCAAAGACCTGAGTCTGCAGGTGACGCCCACCACCATCCACAACCCTGCTGGTGGCGGCAACTTGCTTCAGGCACAATCGTTAGGCATCAGCTGCACGCTGAACTTTTAAACGTAAAATACTGAGTATGAGACACAACAAGATATTACTATTACTGTTTACACTCCTGTTTTCATCTGCCAGCGCATGGGCTCAGATAGAGGTTGAGGAGGATACTGACGTCATTCCCAACGACGACGAGATAGTCGTGACAGACCTGGAGGGCAACGAGGAAGTCATCGAGTTCCCCGAGGCCATGACCTACGACCTGGACAGCTTGCTGAACCTTTATATGTCAAAGACCTATCTGGGCATTGAGAAGGATTGTAACATGCGTGACTTCAACCCTGAATTCACGAAAGAAGAGTACATCGAGCGTCTAAGCCGCATGCCGACCGTCATGGAGATGGCCTACAACGACGTCGTGCAGAAGTTCATCGACCGTTACAGCGGCCGTCTGCGCCATAGCATCAGCTACATGCTGGGAGCTTCAAACTTCTATATGCCCATCTTCGAGGAGGCCTTGGAGATGTACCAGTTGCCTTTAGAGCTGAAGTACCTGCCCATCATCGAGTCAGCCCTGAACCCTCGGGCCGTCAGCCGCGCGGGAGCTACAGGCCTGTGGCAGTTCATGATAGGTACAGGCAAACAATATGGCCTGCAGGTCAACTCGCTGGTCGATGAACGTCGTGACCCCGTCAAGTCGTCCTACGCTGCAGCTCGTTACCTGAGAGACCTCTATAAGGTGTTTGGCGACTGGAATCTGGTGATTGCCGCCTATAACTGTGGTCCTGAGAACATCAATAAAGCCATCCATCGCGCCAACGCTGAGACCATCAAGGCGCAGCCTCAGGAGGATGGTTCCACGTCACAGCCGCTGAACAAGGACTACTGGCACATCTACCCCTACCTGCCGAAGGAGACGCGCGGCTACGTGCCGGCATTTATTGCAGCCAACTACATCATGACCTACTATTCGCTGCACAACATCTGCCCCATGGCCACCCGTCTGCCAGCAAAGACAGATACAGTGATGGTAAGCCGCAGCCTACACCTCAATCAGGTGGCCGACGTCCTGGGCCTAAACATCGACATGCTGCACTCGCTGAATCCCATGTACCGCCGCGACATCGTGCCAGGTAATGCGGAGCCTTGCCCCCTGCGCCTGCCGCAGACAGAGGTGAGCAAGTTCATCGACATGGAGGACTCAGTATATAGCCATCGTGCCGACGAGTTGCTGACAAAGCGTGCCGAGGTGGAAATCAACGACGACGTACCCACTTATTATCATAAGAGCAAGCGCTGGGCGCGTGGCAAGAAGGGCCGAGTGGGCCGTCATCGCGGCAGAGCTGTCCACAGTCGCCAGAGTGCAAGCCGGCGAGGATCCAAAGCCAGCCGTCGCGGCGCCAAAGCAAGCCGTCGCGGTGGAGCCAAGGCCAGCCGTCGTGGAGCTTCTACGGGCAAGAAGGGCAAGGGTTCGAAGAAGAGACGCAGATAATGTAACTCAATATGGAGGACTGACTATGAACGAGGATCTTTTGCGTGAAGAAGCGGACGAGAAACTGGTAAACGACGCGTTTCAGAAGCTGTTAGACAGCTATATTTCTTCGCGCCACCGCAAGAAGGTGGACATGATTACCAAGGCCTTCAACTTTGCGCGCCAAGCCCATAAGGGCGTGCGGCGACTGAGTGGCGAGCCTTACATCATGCACCCCATCGCCGTGGCTCAGATAGCCTGCGAAGAGGTGGGACTGGGTTCCACCAGCATCTGCGCGGCCCTGCTTCATGATGTCGTGGAGGATACAGACTACACGACGGAAGACCTCGCCAACATCTTCGGCCCAAAGATAGCCCAGATTGTTGACGGCCTGACAAAAATCTCTGGCGGTATCTTCGGCGAACAGGCTTCTGCTCAGGCCGAGAACTTCAAGAAGCTGCTGCTGACCATGAGCGAGGATATCCGCGTCATCCTCATCAAGATTTGCGACCGTCTGCACAACATGCGCACGCTTCAGTCCCAACCAGCCAACAAGCAGTACAAGATAGCCGGCGAGACGCTCTATATCTACGCCCCGTTAGCCAACCGCCTGGGACTCTACAAGATTAAGTCGGAACTGGAGAACCTTAGTTTCCAATACGAGCATCCTGAGGAGTACAACAGCATCAAGAAGAAGCTGGAGGCCACGGAGGCGTCGCGTCACGAACTGTTCGACCAGTTTACCGCTCCCATTGAGGCTGCCCTGAACCAGATGGGCATCAATTACATCATCAAGGAGCGCGTCAAGACGCCCTACTCCATCTGGACGAAGATGCAGAACAAGCACGTCACTTTTGAGGAAATCTACGACATCCTGGCCGTACGCATCATCTTCACTCCCGCCAAGCGCGAGGAGGAGGTCAACGAGTGCTTCAACATCTACGTCGCCATGTCGAAGATTTACAAGAGCCATCCTGACCGGCTGCGCGACTGGCTGAACCACCCGAAGGCCAACGGCTACCAGGCGCTGCACGTCACGCTTATGTCGAAACAGGGTCGGTGGATTGAAGTGCAGATACGCTCCGACCGCATGGACGAGATTGCCGAGCAGGGCTTTGCCGCCCATTGGAAATACAAGGAGGGCGACGACGTGGAATATACCGAGGACGAGAACGAACTGAACGACTGGCTGCGCACCATCAAGGAGATACTGGACGATCCGCAGCCTGACGCTATGGACTTCCTCGACGCCATCAAGCTCAACCTCTTCGCCTCCGAGATATTCGTCTTTACCCCAAAGGGCGAGATCAAGACCATGCCCACTGGCTGTACGGCACTCGACTTCGCCTTCAGCATCCACACATTCCTCGGCTCACATTGCATTGGCGCCAAAGTCAATCACAAGCTGGTGCCCCTGAGCCACAAGCTGGACAGTGGCGACCAGGTGGAAATCCTCACGTCCAAGTCGCAGCACGTACAGCCTGCCTGGATTAACTTCGTCAGCACGGCAAAGGCAAAAGGCAAAATCCAGGCCATCCTGCGCCGCAAGAACCGTGAGTTGCAGAAGAAAGGCGAAGCCCTTCTGGAAGAATTCCTCCACAAGAACGAAATAGAGAACACGCCCGCCGTCGTCGACCAGCTGGCACAATTCCACGAGGTAAACCGCCGCGAGGACTTCTTCCTCGCCTTGGGTGACAAGACCATCCTACTGGGCGAGAAAGACCTCGACGAATTGAGCGGCAAGAATGCCAACGGTGTTTCAGGCTGGCGCAAGCTGGTGCCATTCCTCGGCCGTACCAAAGCCAAGAAGCCCCAGGACACCAACCAGCAGGAGCTCTTTACCGTCCCCGAGAAGTTCAACCGCAAGAAGCCCATCTACATCAGCGAGGAGACCATTGGCCAGTACAAGTTCAAACATTGCTGCCACCCCATTCCTGGCGATGACGTCTTGGGCTATATCGACAACAAGAACCAGATAGAAATCCACAAGCGCGCCTGTCCCGTAGCCGACAAGCTGAAGAGCAGCTACGGCAACCGTATCCTCGATGCCAAGTGGGACATGCACAAACGGCTCTTCTTCGATGCCACCGTACGGCTACAGGGCATCGACCGCATGGGCATACTCGTAGATGTCTCGCGCATCATCACCTCACAGATGAACGTCAACATCCATAAGCTCACCATCGGTAGCGAGGATGGCGTCTTCGACGGCAGCATCGAACTGCGCGTCCACGACCGCGACGACGTACGAGCCATCATAGACGAGCTGAAGAAAGTGGAAGGTATCCAGGATGTCCAACAAATCATGTAGCAGGCTTCGCCTTAAATAATAAAGAATAAAGAATAAAGAAAAAGGTATGACACGAGGTTTGTTATTTCTTATTGTTTGTTTATTATTTAGCCCTGTAAGGGCGCAATATGACAACCCTGACACCCTGTTTGTCAGCAAGGACGGCACAACGGAGTTCCAGACCGTCAGCGACGCTATAGAGGTGTGCCGCGCCTTCATGGACTACCACAAGGTCATCTTCGTCAAGAAAGGCGTCTACAAAGAGAAAGTCATCGTGCCACAATGGCTCACCAACATCGAAATCTGCGGTGAGGACCGCGACGAGACCGTCATCACATGGGCCGACCACGCCAACATCGTCTATCCACCAACGGGCAAGGGCATGGGCACCTTTCGGACATATACCATGAGGGTGGACGGCTGTTACATCACGCTGAAGAACATCACCATCGAGAACAACGCCCCACGACTGGGACAAGCCGTCGCCCTGCACACACAAGGCGACTGTCTGACGTTCCTAAACTGCCGCTTCCTTGGCAATCAGGACACCGTCTATACGGGAAATGCCAAGACACGCCTCTATTTCAAGGACTGTTACATCGAGGGCACCACTGACTTCATATTCGGCCCATCGACGGCGTGGTTCGAGCGTTGCCACATCTTCTGCAAAGCCAACTCATACATCACGGCAGCCTCGACACCCAAGGACGTCGCGTACGGGTACATATTTAATAATTGTACCATCACCACGGCACAGGATGTCGACAAAGTCTATCTGGGACGTCCCTGGCGAGACTATGGCTATACCCTCTTCATGAACTCCGAACTGCCTCGCCAGACACTTCCCGAAGGCTGGCACCAATGGCGCCCAGAGGCCGTAAAGACAGCCCGATACATGGAATACAACAATACTGGCGAGGGGGCAGCCACCAACCTGCGCGTAGCCTGGAGCCGCCAGCTCAGCGAGGAAGAAGCCGAGCAAATCACCCTCGAGAACGTCTTTACCATCAACGACACATGGAACCCAGGAGGGGAAAGGTAAAAAGGTAAAAAAGTAAAAGGGGAAAAATAAAAATGGGCTACTGCAAGTAGTCCATTTGTTTTTTCAGCGCCTGAAGCTCAGAACGGATGTCTATCAGACGTGTCAACACCTCAGCCTTACGGTCAGCTCCATCACGATTCGAATTAATAATCTTCTTCGCTGCAGCCAACTTAAAGCCACGCACCTTCACCAAGTTGTGTATCAGGCGGATCTGCTCGATATCCTTCTCCTGATACTGACGAATCTTGGCAGGACCGCTTGTCTTGGGTTTCAAAAACGGAAACTCCTGCTCCCAATAGCGCAACGTACTCTCGTTCAGCCCGAACATCTCGGCAACCTCACGAATGGAATAGTACAATTTCAGGTTCTTGTTTAAGTTTAGTGCCATAATTCGAAGTATTTGGCTACAAAGGTACAATAAACTTTGAACTTTAAACTTTAAACTTTGAACTTTATGATTGCCTATTAGGGTTATTTAACGCTTCCACATTTTTCATTTTTCATTTTTCAATTTTCAATTTTCATTTTTTCTTCGTACCTTTGTCCCCATGATAACATATCCGACATCGGGCGAAGCACGCCGCCCAGGAAGAATAGAAGTAGTGTGCGGCTCCATGTTCTCGGGCAAGACGGAAGAACTCATCCGCCGTCTGCGCCGAGCACAGTTTGCAAAACAAAAGGTGGAAATCTTCAAGCCTGCCATCGACACCCGCTATAGCGACGAAGAAGTGGTGAGCCATGACCACAACGCCATACCCTCTACCCCACTCGACTCCTCAGCAAGCATCCTACTGCTATCGAGCGACATCGACGTCGTGGGCATTGACGAGGCACAGTTCTTCGACATGGGACTCGTCGACGTCTGCAACGAGTTGGCTAACAGAGGCGTGCGCGTCATCATAGCAGGACTCGACATGGACTTCCGCGGACAACCCTTCGGCCCCATGCCAGCCCTCTGCGCCATAGCCGACGACGTTACCAAAGTCCACGCCATCTGTGTCAAGTGCGGCTCTCTGGCATACGTCAGCCACCGTACCGTAGCCGACGAGCGTCGCGTATTGCTCGGCGAGACTCAGGAGTACGAACCCCTCTGCCGCGAGTGTTATCAGAAGGCAATAGAAGAAGAAGGAAAGGCAAAAGGATGTTAAAAAAATAGGCTCTATAGCAAATTTTTCACATTTCACTCTTCGCTTTTCACTTTATTTCGTACCTTTGCACCCGCTTTTCTTGATAAAGCACTAAGGTCGATCCGCTAGCTCAGTTGGTAGAGCACAACACTTTTAATGTTGGGGTCTTGGGTTCGAGCCCCAAGCGGATCACCAAAAGAAAACGAAAGCCACTGATTTTCAGCGGCTTTCGTTTTTATATTACACATTGTCCCTTTTCTTGTCCCTTGCAGCCAAGACCATTTTAATGTACATCTAACATACTTACTTAGCTGCCCTCGTACAAATCTTCTTCCCATCTTTACTCCAAGTGTAAATCCACACCCCCAGACGACTAGTGAACGTGTCACCACTGACAGCCAGGATCTCACCAACAGACGCAACACCGAAGGTATGCAGACGTTTGCCGTTCACATCATAGGTAACATAGAAGGCTGACCCCTGCTTTATAATATAAAAGGTGGAGCTATAGCCCTTCAGCTCACCTTGACTGGTGCTGAGAGTTTTTATCTTTTTGCCGTCCTGATCGTAGATATAGTACCAGTTCTTCGTGGTCTCAATATGGCTTATGCTCTGTGCCTGTAGGTTGGCCACGGAGAGCAACAGAACGATGGATAATACGAGTTCCTTCATAAAGTTCATTAAATGATAGTGCAAATATACTGATTATAAGTTTATAATGATTATCTTCGCGGAATCATTTAAGAGAATTTATAAAAAGTAGCAAGAGTAACGAAGAAATGATTCAGCCTAAAGTAGCAATAATTCATCATTTTTTCGTATCTTTGCAAAAAATAAAAAGACAACTATGACAGATAAGGAGATACGCGAACAGATTATCGCACTAGTACATAAAGAAGTAGTGCCTGCAATCGGCTGTACCGAGCCGATGGCAGTGGCACTATGTACGGCAAAGGCTAAAGAGCAGTTAGGCTGTCGCCCAGAAAAGATTGTGGCCCTGCTGAGTGCCAACATCTTAAAGAACGCCATGGGTGTTGGTATTCCAGGCACAGGTATGATAGGGCTTCCCATCGCTATTGCCCTGGGAGCGCTCATCGGCAAGAGCGAATACCAGTTGGAGGTGCTGAAGGATCTTACTCCCGAGGCACTCGAAGAGGGCAAACATTATATTTCGGAGAATAGAATTGACATCCAGTTAAAGGGGGGCGAGTGCGACAAACTGTACATTGAGATTATTGCATCGGCAGGTGACCGCGAGGAAAGGGCTATCATCGCAGGCAGCCATACCCATTTTGTTTCTGGCGATGCCAGCTACTCTCGGACAGCTGCGAGCGATGGAGATGACGAGATAGCTCTCAACATGCGACTCGTGTATGACTTTGCTACAACTGCACCTTTGGAGGAGATACGCTTTATAGAGGAGGCGCGAACCTACAACATGAATGCAGCCCGCGAGGCGCTTAAGGGCAATCACGGCCATAACCTCGGCAAAACCATCGACCGTCCGCTGGCCAAGGGGATCTTTGGCAACAGCATCTATTCTCACATTATCTCGCGAACGGCTTCGGCATGCGATGCCCGTATGGGCGGAGCCATGATTCCCGTGATGTCAAACTCAGGATCGGGCAATCAGGGCATTTGTGCCACGAACCCCGTATGCGTGTATGCCAAAGAAAACGAGAACACGGAGGAAGAACTGCTGCGAGCCCTGATGCTTAGTCATCTGACGGCTATCTATATCAAGCAGAGTCTTGGTAAGTTGTCGGCACTCTGTGGTTGTGTGGTAGCATCGATTGGCTCCAGTTGTGGCATTACCTACCTGATGGGAGGTGACTAC
>JAEEVT010000168.1 GCA_016291005.1 Prevotella sp.
CGGCAACACGCTCGGCTGGTGTTCTGCCGTCAGGGTGGCACGGTCAACAATCGTTACCGTCATTGGCATGTGGCGCACGTCGGTAGCGTTGCGAGTTCCCGTCACAACGACCTCCTGCAGATCCAGCGAGTCAGCAAGGTTGTCTGCATACATTTGTCCTGATGGAACAGCCGTCAACATCGTCGTCAGTATGACGGCAAGCGTCTTTATCTTTTCCAATTTTCTTATGTTTAGTCTTGTGTTGAATACATAATTCGACTGCAAAGTTATCATTTTTTCTTTTATTTCTGAGAAAAAATCGAAAAAAATAGCAGGACGAAAACAAAATTACTTCAAAAGCTTGTCAATCTTTTCCTCAATTTCCAGAGGTTGGAGGTTGCGGTCGATGATGACACCCTTGTCGTTGACGATGAGGTTGGCGGAGACGTCGTTCAGGCCAAACTTGGCGACTAACGGCGTCTGCCACATCTTCCCGTCGCAGATGTTGGGCCACTTGATGGAGTCGCGGCGGACGCGATCGCGGCATTCGTTGGGACGTCCGTCCAGACAAATGCTGAGGATGGAGAGCTTGTCGCCATACTTCTTCTTCGACTTTTGCAGCCGGCGCTGGATGTCGGTGCTGTTGAAGTTCCACGTCGCCCACAGCGTCACGACGTTCACCTTCGACTTCAACTGGTCTTGGGTGACGCGGCGACCGTTGACGTCGATGGCCGAGAAGGCGGGCAAACGGCTGTCTTTCTTGTTGTTACGCATGCCGTCCAACCCTTCCATCCACTTCTGCAGTTGGCCGTTGTCAGGTTGTGCCTTCACCATCTCCTTGACCAGCTGGTAACCCTTGTCATAGTCGGCCTCGGGATCCATGATATAGTAGTGCATCAACAGGTAGTTGCTGACGGGAGACCCTGGTTTGTCCTTGATGAAACGCTCTACGGCTTTAGGAATCTCTGGCGGCATCAGCCGGTTCAGCTCCTGGCGCAGCTTCGTCATGTCCTCGTTCTCGTCAGTACCCTCGATGGTCATCTCCTTCATGTGGCTGGCGTCGCCTTTGATGGTGACCACCTCGCCAGGTTCGGCAAAGATGGGCTGTTCGGAGTAGTTGGGGAAGATGACGATGAAGATGGTTGGTGTGCGCAAGGGCGTCTCGTACTGGAAACGTCCTTCCCTCACGAAGATGGTGTCGATGCCGTCGCCACTTCCATCATTGTTGTAGATCAGGAATTCGCCTTGGTTGATGTTGCGCAGACGGCCTTCCAATCGGAACCTGTCGCTATCTACGCCACAAGAGGCAAGGAAGAATAAAATGAAGAATGAAGAATGAAGAATGAAGAATTTGCTACCGCGCAAACTACCCAAACGGAACTTAATTAAGCGTTTGCCATAGTTCCCCGTCTTTTGTGCGGTAGCAAATTCTTCATTCTTCATTCTTCATTCTTCATTTAGAAGAGGTTTACTTGACGTTCCTCAGCTCGAGGTCGTTCTCCTGGTAGGTGGCCAGTTTGGGATCCTTCTGAACAGCCTGGCGCAGGAAGTAGCCTGCCATGCCGTCGTTACCCTGACGGGCACAGATGATGGCCTGCAGGTAGTCGGTCAGACCGTCGCCGTTCTTGATGGCCTTCAGCGTCTGGGCAGCCTTCTCGTAGTCCTTGGTCAGCAACTGAGCCAGACCAGCGCTGTTCGACGTAGTGTTAGCCAGGTCCTGAGCGGCCAGCACGTAGTTGCCCTGAGCCAGATGCAGGTTACCCAGTACCTCGGCCAGACCGTAGGCGTTGGCAGCCTTGCCGATGCACTCCTCAGCCTGCTTCACGTTACCCTCCTTCAGGGCCAGCAGACCCAGGTTGGCGTTGGTCTCGGGGCTGTTAGGATCGATAGCACGGGCCTTCGTCAGCCAGTTCTCCACCTGAGCGTAGTCGCCCTTCTGCCAGGCCAATGTAGCCAGGTTGTTAAACGCGCGTACATCTTTATTATATAACTGCGTGGTGGTCTTGTAGATCTGCTCCTTCTCGGCGGCATCGTCAGTCAGGGTGGCAGCATACAGCATCTCCTCGACGCTCAGCTTCGTGGCGTCGGCCTTCAGCTGGTCCTTAATCTGCTGGTCGTCGCGGCCAACAGTCTCGTAGTTGATGGTCAGACGGGCACGGCGCAGCTCGGGCAGGATGCCGTCGGCCAGCTCGCGGAAGCCGGCGCTCATGTTCTTAATCTGCTGCTCACGCTCCTCGGGATCCTGATACATCGACAGCACGCGAAGGATGACGTCCTTGTCCTGAATGTTTGAAGCCTGCACCAGCTGCTGGAAACCTTCCCAGTCCTGGGCGGTATAGTTAGCCTCGACGGGCTCGTTCAGCTTGGCCTGCTTCATCTGCTGCTTCACATAGCCCTCAGCATTCTGCTGACGCTTGTTGGCCAGCTTCTCGTTCAGCTGGAAACCACCATCGGGAGAGGCATAAGCCGACACCTCGACGTTGTTCAGGTTCAGACCCTGACGGTCCTGGCTGATGCGCTTCAGCAGGGCAACAAACTCCTGCACGGAGCCGTTCTTCAGCTCGCTCTTGCGCAGCTCGGCCTGCTGGATCAGGAACTTGATGTTAGCCTCCTGCTTCTGGGCCACGATGCGCTGGAAACCGTCCTGAGCCACGCTGCCCGTCGACTGCTTCAGCGTCTCGCGCCACAGCTCGCTGGTAGCAATCACGCCGTCGGCAACCTTCACAGAGGGAACCGACACCTGCTTCTTGCCAACCTTCGCGTCGAAGTTCAGATAGAGCTCGCTCTTCTGCATCTCAGGCACGAAGTCGAAAGTGGTCTTCATCGTGTAGTGACCACCTAACTTATAAGATATGGTCTGGTCGTTGCCCAGCACCTTCTCGCCCTGGAACTGAGCCGACTGACCCTGCTTCGCCATCTGCTGGCCGTCCTTCGTATAGCGAAGTTCGGGGATGACGCGCACCACGGCCTTCTTCTTCATATACTTCTCAGGGAACGTACCATTGATAGTTGCCGTCACCTGACCAGCCTCCGCCTCAAGCGGATTCGGAGTTACTTTGAAATTGTCACTTGAGAGTTGTCCCAGTTTTCCTGAACACGAGGTCAGCAGCGCTACGGCTACTGCCAGAATCAATCCTTTTGTCTTCATATAGTAATTGTTGCTTTTAAAAGTTCAAAGCCATAATAATCTGTGCCGCGAGCGGGACTCGAACCCGCACAGCCGCTATGGCCAAGGGATTTTAAGTCCCTCGTGTCTACCATTCCACCATCGCGGCAGCAGACTCCTTTCGGAAATCGAATGCAAAGGTACGAATTATTCAGCGGTTTTGGTGCAAACATAGCCGCATATTTAGTATTGTTTAACCTTCATGCAGCTATTTATGCCATGAGAGCGCTGGGCGATTAAGCCGCCAGAAACGCCCAAATGCAGACATAAATTTCAAAACTAATTTTTCTTTAAAATCACCTACATACCTACATAAGCGCTGTATATCTCTGTTTTACAGAGGTTTAACTTATGTAGGTAACCTACATTTATCTACATTTACCTACATAAAAATGGCGTTTGTCCGTAAATTTCGCAAAATAAAAATGTCAGAAATCACGAATTTTGCGAAATCTCTGCACGACAAAAATTATCAAAAACAGCCTACTTTATACCAAATTTCATGACACTTTCTTTAAGGAATCACGATACTTTCCACTTGTCCCAGGGGCTGGGACAATCAGAAATCACGGTACTTTCCTTCAGAAATCACCTAGAAAAGTTCCAGAAATCACGGCAACTTCTTGAAGAAATCACGGCAACTTCTTGAAGAAATCACGGCAACTTCTTGAGGAAATCACCTAGAAAAGTTGCGGAAAGCATTAGGAAAATTACGGTCAAAATGCTGAATGTAGGTGAATGTAGGTAAATGTAGGTTACCTACATAAAGTAACTTATTAATAACCAATAATATAATACGCTTTATGTAGGTATGTAGGTGTTATTGAAATTACAAAATTCTTTTGGGAATTGATTTATACAGTGTAAAAGAAAATCGCAAACCGCCAAGCGATTTGCGAAATATTTGTTTTAAACCCGGATAGATTATTTGATACTACTTGTATGGGCGGATGCGGACGTTGATGTCTGTGCCGTGGAGGAGGAGGCGGGCCCTGGTGACCATGCTGTCGCCGTAGTGGTAGGGGAAGAGGACGCGGGGACGGATGATCTTGGCGGCGTTGACCAGCTGTTCGACGGTCATGGTGTACGGCTGGTTGCAGGGGAGGAAGGCGACGTCGATGTTTTTGAGCTGGGCCATCTCGGGGATGTCCTCAGTATCGCCAGCAATGTAGATGCGCAGGCCGTCGATGGTGAGAACATAGCCGTTATCGCGACCCTTGGGATGGAACTGCTCGCGGCCTGGTGTGGTGTTATAGGCTGGTACAGCCTTCAGGGTGACGTCGCTGCCAATGGCGACACTGTCGCCGTTTTCCATCGACATGACGTTGGGCAGCAGTCGGGCCACGGCGGGGTTGCAGTAGGTAATGGTTTGCGGCCGGGTGAGCTGTCCTATGGCGGTGCGCTCGTAGTGGTCGGGGTGCTCGTGGGTGATGATGATGTAGTTGGCCACGGGCATGGTGGTGAAGTCAGTGACTGGCTTGAAGGTGCTGACGGGGTCGATGTAGAAGTAGCGACCGTCATACTTGATCTGCATGGTGGCGTGCTTGATACAGGTGATGACGACGTCCTTGCCAGAGGCCGTCTTGAATGTGTCGCGCTGAAGTTCCTGAGCTGAAACGCCCAGCGACAGACACACAAACAGGAAAAGGAGAAAGTTTTTCATTGCAATCTTTATTCTTTTATTCTTTAAATCTTTTATTCTTATATTATTAATT
>JAEEVT010000169.1 GCA_016291005.1 Prevotella sp.
TCTTTCCTTCATACCGTACTCAAGTTGCAGTCCACTGTTCTCATCATTCCGCAGTTTCCATCCCAATCCCCTGATTTGCAACGATTTTTCCGCTTTTCTCCTCTTTTGTTATCCGATGGCTGGTTTTAAAGTGCAAAGGTAGGATATTTCTTCCGTAAATCCGCTACTTTTAACATAGTTTTATCCATCAGCGCCTTATAATCCGGAGCCTCTGGGTTGAAAGGCTTATGTGCCAACACCTGCTTCAACGGGCGCCACTCATCGAGAAAAGCCTTGGCGCGTGGCGAGAAATATGTTTCCACCAACCGTTCCCAGATGTATTCGACGGCCTGTACGGAGGGATGCAGCATGTCGGCGGCATAGAACCGATAGTCACGCAATTCGTCCAGAACGATTTCGTAGGCAGGGAAGTAGGAACAATGCCGCGCCTCCGCGTCCCCGAATCCTTCTGAATCTTGAACCCTTGAACCTTTGAACTCTTGAACCCTTGAACCCTTACCGAGCCGTTCTACCGCCATGAGCAGCGTGGCCTTCGAGAGCTGGCTCTCGTGATAGCCGTATTTACGATAGCGGATGGGCGACACCGTGAAAACGATGTGCACGTCAGGGTTCTGGCCACGTAGCACTTCAACGGTTTTCAGCAAGTAGTCGGCACACTCGTCAACAGTCAACGTCTCCTCCTGAAACAGCGCGGCGGGACGCTTCTCGCAATTGTCCACAATCTTGCCCGTCGCCTTCTCACGGTACACATGGTTCGTGCCCAGAGTGATAAACACCGTTTTAAATTTAAATGAAGAATGAAGAACGAAGAATGAAGAATTTGCTACCGCACCGGCATTACTCATTTCTTTCATTTTCGAAATGGTATGGAACACCGAAACGGGGTTATACATCGTGCCGTACGGGTTCACCGTCACGGGGAAGCCCTCCTCGCGGAAGCGCTGCCCAATCTCGTTGGCAAAACACGAGCCGACGAAGAGCATCTCCTCGCAGGGTTCTATCTCGAAGCCAGACTTCGGTATGTCTACAATCGTCCTAAATTCCATACGCCGGGGCGATGCAATTTATATAAATAGGTATCACGCGATGACAATCAACCGTCAAAGGCCGTTCCACCATTATTGATACACGGGGTTGGGCTTGCCGAGAGTCTTGCCGTGGAAGGGCTGCTGCTTAGCCCAGGCGTCCAAGCCGGTAAAGGTGATGTTGTCGCCGCTCTTGCGTATCTGGAGCTTGCCCTGCTTCAGCTGCTTGCCCACCATGCGCTGCAGTGTGAACTCGTAAGTGCTGGGAGAAATGGTGCGGTTGAACACCAGGTTGTAGTTCCACTCACGTACAAAGGCATCGTCAGTCATGTCTATGGCACCGTTGCTCACGCGCTTGGCCATTTTGGAGTTGACACCGGCCTTCTTGTCAGCCTGGAGGAAAACGGTAGTCTCGCCCCATCCGTTACCCAGCACGCCATACCAATTACCCTCAAGCGGACACGTCGTCTCAGCAGGAACCGCCGTTGCCGTTGAAGCCGTTGCGGCAGAAGCTGCGGAAGTGCCAGACTGTGTCGTACTGGCTGGCATCGCTGCCGATTCGTAATAAGAAATCTTACGCTTCTCGACCATATTATTATACTTGTCCTTTACCCTTCGCTCTGTCCAGTTGCCGTAGCTGTCGCGCTTCAGGATGGTGTAGGTTCTGACAAGACTGCCGCGTTCGCCCATCTGGAAGAATGACGAGTTCACACTGATGCAATCTCCGTCGCTGTTGTACTTGTAAGTGTCGTCGATGATGTTGCTTGTGCCACGTTCAAAGTGGTACTTCGAGAGCAGGCCGTTGGCATTGTATTGATATTTCGTGATGGAGCCATAGCCCTGATTGTCTTCTTTGACGACGCGCCCCTTGCTGTCGCGGGTCAGGTAAATCATCTGCTCACTGTCGTTTGCCAGCAGCTTGCCGTTCTCGTCCGTCTCAAAGCCGTCACGGTTGAAGTAGTGCTTGGGGCCCTCAAAGCCTCCATCGTTCAGTAGTTCTGTCTTTTTCACTGGTCCGCGCAGTTCAAAGCGTCCCAGCTCGCCCTGGAAATTGACGTTAATCACTGTCTGCGCCGTTGCAGCGGGCTTCTTCACGGTTTGCTTGGCAACAGTCTTGCGCTGCTGCGCCATCGCGGTCTGTGCTGTACCTACTGCCATCAGGGCCACCAGCAAAAGGATAGTTTTCTTGAGTTTCATAAGCTGTATTGTTTTAGGTTATTAAAATGCACTTAAATTTATAAGGTTTGAAAGCTGTTTTTCATTTCTCTCACCTCATCACTTTGCAATGCCACACTTCGACTATGGTCGAAGAACCTTTCGACCATTAACTATATAGACACCCTTGGCAGTAGGTTGACCATCCAGCTTTCTGCCACTGAGGTCAAAGACTGGAGCTTGATTTGTCGCAGCATCATCGTTAACGTTACTGATAGCCGTTGAACCGGAGTCGTCAACATCCATCGTAGGGTCGTAGTTCGGATCATCCTTTGTATAGGCCACAATCTTACCGAAGTCGCTCCAAGGGGCAGTGTTCTTGTAGTCCTCTATCACGCTGGCTGGAACATGAAGTGTGGCGAAATCTATATTGGTGTCTTTAAAAGTGAAGTGAGTATCTGGAACTTTGAGCGCATAGCAGTAGAAATCACTTAAGTTAGTTATTTTTCCAAAAGCATATCCCACTTGAGAAGTCGTGGATTTCTCGTTCCATAATTGTGTAACACTGTTGGGGAGACTGATAATCTCAATGCTTTCACATCCGTAGAAAGCATTATTGTTTATTATAGTTACACCGTTAGGAATCTTCAAATGCTTTACTTCCTTATTAAGGAGATAAAGGTGATGGGCTTCTGAAAGGGGGTTATTCGTAGGTCTGTTAAAAGTAAGATTACACCAGGCAGCCACATCAGTGATGTTTACCTTATTGAGACTTGGACAATTTACAAATGCCCCACTGAGAGATGTCACGCTGGCTGGTATATTCACGGTGGTCAGGTTATCACAAAAAGCGAATGCAGCATTACCCACTTTCTCAACTCCATCTCTTAGTGTAACAGTTTTCAGTGCTGTGCATCCGTAGAAGGCAAAGCCAGATATGGTTTCTATGGTAGCAGGAATTACCAAATCGGTAATCTTCGAACCATTCAAATAAAGATTCTTCGCATAGTATAACGGATTATTGCCACCTCCCTTCCAATTGATATTGCACCAAGCCTTAAGGTCAGATATATGTATTTCGGAGAGGGCTTCGCAATTTGCAAACGCCATCTTACCTGTAAAATTCGTTACGCTGGGACCGAAGATTAACTTCTTCAGACTGCTACAATTATAGAACGCATTGGCCACGCCACCTGTACCATTCTCGGTCATACCAATATCTTTGGCATTAAACGTAACAGTCTGAAGAGAGGTACAACCACTGAACACACCATCATAAAGTATGTTAACATTCTCGGGAATGATAAAGCTCACTATCTTTGTACAATTTGAGAATGCATGGTTGTGAAGCTTTATGGTACTATTAGGAAGGATAAACTCAGTGACGCCAGTACAACCACTGAAAGCATTATTACCAATCTCCGTGACGGAATATCCTTTAGCGGTCTCTGGAATAGTGACTTTACCTTTTGTTCCCCTATCTATGGCTCCTTCATAAGCCCTTTGCAAGTTGTCATATTTTCCACCTGCACGACAGGTCTTATTGGCCTCATCCAGTACCGTGAAGGTCATCGTAACACCCTCAACGGTATTTGCTGTAAATGTGACTTCATCGGCACACCATGCTGCCAGAGACAGCAGCATTGAAATAACAAAAAGTAAATTACGTTTCATAAGCTGTATATTCGTTTTAGTTATCATTGTTGTCATAGGTTGTCTCTGTTGTCTTTGCCATTGCGTACACATCAGAAACGCTCCGTGTGCAAAGATACAAAACATTTCCCATACCACCAAGCGATTCAGGAAATATTTTACAACATGCGCTAAAAAGTTGGCTGAAAAAGATGCTGGGGCGCTGCTATATAAAGCAACTGCCTGAGGTCGCCGACCCTGTAAGTATTTTTCTTGTTCGAGGCCGTGTCCTGCATCTCAGCCGTCAGCTCGTCCAACTGCTGATTGAGGTCGGAAACGTCACCCGGCGAATCCTTAACGAGAGTTAAATTCCAGATAATTTTGGGTTTGTTTACATTTATGGTGGCATAGAGCTTGCTCGTGCGGGGCTGTTTCAGCACATCCTGCGCCGGCTTTCCCTCTGCCTGCGGCATAAAGGAGATGGCCTGGTCGTCCCAAGCCGTCGACGTGCCGCGACTCTTGAATTACTGTTTCTTAGCCATAATACATTGAATTAAGGTGGAAAGGGACATTAGGACATTAGGACAATAGGGACATTAAGGCCCTTTTCACCGTGTTAAAAAGTGTAGTTATTTAGACTAACTATATTATATAAATAATATATATTAATATATATTATTTATATAAACTCCAAATCCGCAGTTTGGAAATAGCTTAATGTCCCTATTGTCCTAATGTCCTTAATGTCCCCCCTCGACGTACTCCCAAGAGCGGAATGTCAGAAATTCTTACCCAGTTACCAGCCGCGCCTTTCTGAGTTTGTAGAGTCAACGAGCTCAAATTTGAGCCCGTAGAGTCAACGAGCGCAATTTTGCGCCCGTTATCTTTCAACCACGTTGGCCAAAATCCTGACGTGTACTGAATAAGTTGACACTTTTGGAATCAAAAAAGTGTATCAGTATGCGACAACATGGAGAAATGACAGACGAGAAAAGACTTGCATTATTAGATGAATTCTTGTACTC
>JAEEVT010000032.1 GCA_016291005.1 Prevotella sp.
CTCAAAATAGGCGTGCTGCATGGCCTTGAACTCGAATTCCCAGAAATACTTATCGTCAGCGAAGCTAAAGGCACTAACGGTCTTGAAATAGTCTTTTATATCTTTTACCCCCCAAGCGTTGGTCCAGAAGGTGTAGGTTCCTCCACCGGGGTCATCGTTGGCCCACGTCGTCGGGCTTCCCCCGATGAGCATCACGAGCACGAGCATCAGCACTTGCAGCCACTGATGCGGCCGTCCGCGTCCCTGTCTTGTTTCCTGTTTCATACCTTTATTTATTTATATTTTTCGTTTTCGTTATCGTTATCCGCACGCTATCTCTACGCCCTTCCTTCCCCCTTGCTACCCCCTTCCTACAAAGGAGCAACAAAGGAGGACTAAAGGAACACCTAAGGAGTACTGACGATTAGCTTTAGTCCCGTGGCCTCGACATAATCGCCCTCGGTGAGCGTGGCCTTGGCTGTGCCGGTATAGGTGCCGTTCGTATTGGTGACGGTGAAGTTGAAGGTGCGCTGACCAGTAGTGGGCAGCAGGGCGACATAAAAAGCCTCCCCCGACCCCTCCAAAAGGAGGGGAGAATTGGATGCTACGCCAGAAGCATGAACGTCGGTCTGTACCGTAAGTACACCGCATTCCACCGTGGCCGACTGCGGATAGGTGCCGGCATCAGAGCCTGTGCCGCCATAGCTGATACTAAGCGTCTGGATGGGGATAACCGCGTTAGTGCTTTTGTCCTTAAACGAGAACTTGCACACCGTCAGCAGGCTCTTCATCTTCCCCATCGTGGCATTGGCCGTCGTGCCAGTCACTGATGTAACTTGGGCCCTGCCATAAACATAATGATAGGTTGAGGCAAGTTTGCCGAGCGTGCCGTCCTGCCCCGTGAGGGAGATGGTGTATCTGTCGTTGTATTCAAAAGTCGTGGCGGGATAGACCACGGCGAGGTAGTCGCCCTCGCTGCACACCACGTCGCCCGTGAACCGCGAGGTGGCGGCGGTGGAGGCTGCCGTCAGCCCTCCGCTGTAGGGCGCATCGCTATTACCACGATCCACTCTGCTCAAATTGCAGTACGTCAGCCCGTCGTCCGCCGTCCACAAGGCGGTGAGGATGCCGTCACCCTCAGCAAGCGAGGCGCGTGTCATCACCTGGCGTGCCGAAGCAGCACCCTCGGTCTCCGTAATGGTAATGCGGCGCACCTTCACGCCATCGTCAGGCTTACTCGGTTCTTCATCTGAACCCGAACAGGCTGTCAGCCCGGCCAGCATCATGCCGCAGAGCATCCAAAGCATCAGAAATTGTTCTTTCGTTCTCATAATGGATTAACGTTTTCGTTGTTTTTTTACTTGCTTCAGTCATTGTCCCAGATGCCGCGGCTCTGTGGGGCGTTGCTGCTGTCGCTCTCGTCCTGACTGAATCCGCTACTCGACTTCTGATACCCAGAAATCTCGCCGCTCACCGTGAGCAGCTGCTGCCGTGCGTGGAGGGCAACCATCCTCGCCGTCGGTTTCGTGTACGCTTTCTTCATTGTGCTATCTGTTTTTTGAATGTTATAAAAATTGCAAACCTCCAATTCCCCAATTATCAGAATACAAGAATCAAAAGTGGACGTCCAGTCTTTATGTCCTATTGTGTCTTGCTATGGTGGCATACGCATATATTTTGGTTTTAGGGTTCAACAATATATTCTGTCTATGACAAGTACTCTACAGGCTCATAACATGGAATCTGTGATTTCTCGAAGTCACTTATATTCAGGCACTTGCAATTTGAATCTAATTATTAACTGCGGATATTAGGTTTATTATTGTTATTATTATCATTATCAGCAGTGGTGATCACAAATATGTATGGGCAAAAAGCAATCAGACCTCCTTGCAAGTTTGCAAGAAAATCCGTACTGGTGTTTCTGCGATTAGTAGTGCCATAATAAATACGTATTTAAGTTGAACATTCGGTGCAAAGGTACAAATAAATATTGTAATTATGCTCCGATACGGAAGAAATTTTCTTAAAAGGACGCATTTTGAAGTCTTTTGAGGTACTTATGCCTCATCAGTCTGTCATAAGAGAAAAAGAGAAAAAGGATAAAAAGAAAAAAAACCGGCACTGTTTGTTAAACGCAGAAAACATCTTACCTATCCCACACCCAAGTAGAAAAACTTTCAGGTGTGGGATAGTACAGGCCAGAACATCCACGCAAGAGCTTGACAACAAACTGAAAAAACAAGGTTAATTTTTGCCAAATTGCCTACACTAACGGTTAACTTACTGACAGTCAGCGGAAAACTTAGTGTAGGCAAAATGCATTAGTGTAGGCAAGTGTAGGCAAAAGCCATAAAAAGGAGGTAAAAATAACATAAAGAAGCATCAGACATCATAAGGAAAACCTATCGTCCCACCCCATGGGACAAGCTGAAATCACGAAGAAAAGCATTCCCTCCACCCCTTGGAGCAAAAAGAAATCACGTGAATAATCGATTCCTCCACCCCCTGGAGCAAGCTAAAATCACGAGGAAAACCAATCATTCCTTTAAGAAAATAAATGTTTTTGCATAGTATTTGGCAAATTTGCCTACACAGCACAAAGTTGCCTACACCATATTTCTTATTGGTATTCAACAACTTAACCATTAGTGTAGGCAATTTGGCAAAAAATGGCTTTCGCGCGTATATACGTGAACATTAATATATTGCTTCCATCCTACTCCTATTAAACGAACTCTGCATTGAACGAACTTTGAAAGAAATGTGAAAGAAAGGAACACAAGAATCCCAAAATTTGATTGCAAATATAAAAAAAAAACAATTCGTTTGGCGGTTTGAGGAATTTGTTTTATCTTTGTAGCGTCCAAGCCGAAACTGCGTGTCTGCGGACAGTAGTGCAGGGCGGGATACATATTTATGGAAAGGCGTTTACATAGCGTCTTGTCTTTGGCTGATCTGAATCTCGCAAAGTTCAAAATCCCGTCAAAGAACAAGGCAACGGTAGATGCTCAGTGGGTATGTTTATGCCCCTATACCTTATTTATATATATAAGGCTTAGGTTCAGTATATTCATATTCGGCGTGGGCTTCTGGTGTTGCTCGTTCTACGGGAAGGGCAATGCGAGAGCCTAGATTAGCGGGACGGGTAACGAAGTACAGACTCTCACGCTTTTTTCGTACTTATGGATAACCTAAAACAACTAAGAATCCGTCTTGCAGGGGAGGCGCAAGACATGCTATTCATTTACAAAACAATACTAACCTATGAAAAGGAATTCATTATCAAGAATGATTGCATTTTTATTTGCATCATTGAGCATGGCATTATCTGCATCAGCCCAATCCACTTCATGCCCAGACAACAACCATCCGCACATGATAGACCTCGGACTACCAAGTGGTACGAAATGGGCCTGTTGCAACTTAGGAGCCAAGAATCCGGAGGATTGTGGAGGACACTTCGCTTGGGGTGAGACAAAGTCGAAAAAGAACCACTCATTTAATAATTACTCCAAACAACTATTGGATATCGAAACAGATATTGCAGGAACTCGTTACGATGCTGCTACTGTGAACTGGGGCGATTCTTGGCAAATGCCTACGATTGAACAGTGTGATGAACTCATAAACCATTGTAGAATATATCCGATTAGACAGAATAATGTTTTGAAAGGTATAAAGTTTAAAGGAAGTAACGACAACTTTATTATCATTCCAGCGGCAGGTCTTTATTCTGATCACCTTCAGACAAATAAAGATGAAGTATACGTCTGGACATCAACTCCCCATAAGAAGTATCCTGGTAACGCTTACCGATTAAGAACTTGGAGATCTTCTCGTGATGCAGTAAGGACATCTTATACAGAGCGAATGTGGGGGCATTCCATTCGGCCTGTTTACAGAAATGCATCATTGACCACAAAATTGCAAGCATCAGCTCAATTAACTTCATGCTCGGACAACAACCACCCGCACATGATAGACCTCGGACTGCCAAGTGGTACCAAATGGGCATGTTGCAACGTAGGAGCCCAGAAACCGGAGGATTATGGCAATTATTTTGCCTGGGGTGAAACACAACAGAAAAAGGATTATAAATGGGAAACGTATGCACACGGAAGTTCAGCGACAAAAGTCACTAACATTGGATCTGACATTGCCGGTACCGATTACGATGCCGCCACTGCCAATTGGGGCGCTCCTTGGCGTATGCCTTCGTTAAAACAGGTCAATGAACTGAAGGAAAAATGCACTTCTGTCCGGACTATTCAGAACGGCGTGATGGGTATGAAATTCACTGGTCCTAACGGCGGCACCATATTCCTTCCCTCCGCTGGCAAACGCTTTGGTGGAAATTCTTTCGATGTGGGTGAAATAGGCAACTACTGGTCATCGACACTCCTCATGTCGCAGCAGTCCCGCGCCCGTTTCTTCGTCTTGGCAACTTCCGGAAAATTAACCTTGAGCACCTACTTGCGCTACTACGGACATTCAGTTCGCCCAGTGCGCAACAACTAACACTAACCCTTGCAGGGGAGGAATAAGACAGAAATAAATATGAAAAAATTATTGTTCATCTTCTGTATGCTATCTTTGACGATAGCATCGGAAGGCAAGAAGTATCCTTTCGACATGAAACATCCATACAATGTTCAACAGGAACGTGTAGCTCAAGATGGCTCTCGTTTAGTAAAATCCTGGGGCATTGCAGGAAATGCAGACAAAGCTATTGAAAGGGCTTTACAGGACGCCGTTGCGTGCTGCATCTTTCAGGGGATTGGGGCAGTCACAAGTACAACAGGACATAATGCCAGTGAAGTGCCGCCATTATGCCCAAACGGAGTTGATGACTATGTGGCTCATAAGGAATACTTTGACAACTTTTTCAAGAATGGCGATTTTTTGATGTATGTTGAAAATACCAATTCACGTTATCCTACAGGTGAGAACAATGTGGGAATAAAAGGTGGGCGCAAGGTTGGCATATATGTTAAGCTAAAAGTCAAGCAGCTACGCCAAAGATTAGAAAAGGACGGAATTATCCAGAGTTTTAATGACGTATGGGATGATAATAAATAAATTATTTTGCCTATGGAAAGAAGATTATTTTTACTAATTGTTTCTGTAGTTTATTCATTTGCTGCTATAGCACAAACTGCTCAGAAACCAATAGTCATGGTTGTTCCTGAAAAGGCTTGGTGTATACAAAAGGGCTACACGAAAGATGGAAAGACTGTTGACTATGAAAAAGCATTACTTAACAATGATGTGTTGAACGCTGTGACCCGTATGGGTGCCATCATGGCAGAACGAGGTTATCCATTGAAATTGCTTAGTGCCACACTTGATGCTATAAACAACGAAGGTGCATTGGATATTGCTTTGCGTTCAAAGGGTGATGGTGAAATGATAGAGGATGACCTGGACCAGTTACTTCGTGTGGCTAACGCTGACATTATGGTTAATATTGCCTTCAATCGTCAGAATGTAGGGCCGCGCTCACAAATAGAATTTCGCGTAACTGGTGTCGATGCAGCAACACTCAAACAGATTACGGGTAACATAGGGCGTAGTTCGGCATCTGGAGCATCTTTCTCAACGCTTGTGGACGAAGCTGTTTCTGGTTTTATGGATAGTTTCTCCTATCAACTTTTGCAGAGTTTTCAGAATACGGTAAAGAATGGCCGGGAAGGAACCTTTGTTTTTAAAATAGCAAGTGATTGTCCGTTGAATTTTGAATCAGAAGTTAATGTGAATGGGGAAAGTGGCGAGTTGGCAGAGTTTATTGAATATTGGATTTCTGAGCATGCGGTTAGCCAGTCATTTACCCAAGGAGGAAAAAGCAGAGTGCGACTGTCTTTTGAGCAAGTACATTTCCCCCTGTTTGGAAAAAGTGGTTTTGGCGGTAGACAACGTGCCATTAATGCAGAAGGTTTTATCAGAAGTATTAGCAAGGATTTAGCCAATTTGGGCATTTCAGTGAGTACGACACCTATCGGAATAGGAAAAGTTTATGTAGTTCTAGGAAGGAGGTGACCCATGATTCGACGTTTTCTTTTTTTATTAATTACTGTAGTCGTTGCAGTTTCTATGCCTGCTCAGACCAATTCGCTCCCAGCAGTTGGTAAAATAGCCTTGATACCATATATATCAAAAAGCTATGGTAGTCAGGTTGATGCCCTATTGACTAACAAGCTACAACAAATTGCGACGATTGGCGGAATGTCTGGTGCTGGTTTTGACGACCGCTTTATCATAACAGCCAGGCTCCTCGCTAACGACAAACAGCAGACTGCAACAATTCCTCAAAAAACCGCTCTGCGACTGAGCGTCACTCTTTATATTGGTGATGGTCATGATGGAACCCTATATTCTTCTTGGGAAACAGAATTACGGGGTATAGGAAACAGCGATACGCAGGCCTATCTTTCTGCACTTCGGAAATTGTCGGTTAACAACTCAGATTTACAAGCTTTTGTTGAGCGTGGAAAACAGCGTATAGTAACTTACTATAATAGTGCAAGTAAGGATATTATGGCATCGGCGAAAGCCTTGGCGGTTGCAGGCAAGCATAATCAGGCAGTAATAAAGTTATTGGCCATTCCTTCTACAAGCAACGCCTACGAACAAGCTCAGGAGCTTATCGCTCAGTATGGTATGAGAGCCGTTGAGAATTATAATCAGGAATTGTTGGGAAAAGCCCAAGCTGCTTGGGGTGCAAATCCTGATGAGAATGGTGCATCAGTTGCCCGAAGGTATTTAGCACAAATCAGCTACCCCTCAGCGACGATAAGTAACAAGATGCAACAGCTTTCCAATCAGATGGCAACTCGTTTAGGTAAAATTAGCGACCAGCAATGGCGATTGCTCATGCAAGAAAGCAAGCAATGGCATGAGCGCCAAATGTCACGAATTGAAGGGTATAATGAGCGTGAAAAAGCCAGAATTGAGAGCGACCGAGATCAAAAAGTTGCAACAATCTTAGGAATTGCCCAAGTGGAAGCAGCGCGGGCAAGCCGTCCAATAGTAAAATACACTATTAATCATTGGTGGTAATTAATAATAACTAATCTATTATTATTCGTATGAAAAAAACTATTTCTATTTTATTTATTCTGGTCTTCCATGTTGTGGTTATGAATGCACAACCGAGTTTCTACAATGCCAAATGTTATATAGTAGGTTTGACAACCAACGATGACATTTATAAGGAATCTATTAAGACCAGTAAGTTCTTCAACAATTACATAGGCGACGATGGAATCCCTTGTGTCATTAACCAAGACGGAACTTTTAATCCTACAGCCACGAAGAGGAAGCTTGAAGAAAAAAACTTTGGGAAGAGAACGCTTGATTTGCTTTTTGAACGAGACAAGGGACAACTCTCTGAAGAATTATTGAATCAACGAGCCTGGAAAAACGTCCAACTCTCTGACAGAGAAAGAGCCAGGCATGCAGTTATTTCTCAAGAAAACGTTCTAAAGGAAGATATACTTCCCATACTGGAGAGTAACTACATCCTAATCACTCACATAATAAAAGACAACAACGGCTACTTGAGTGCTAAATCCTGGATTGTATTTCACGTTGACATTGACCAAAAAACATGGGACGAGGTGAATAGAAATTGGAATAACCTTCAAGCATACGATAAGATACCTGTTGGAATCAGCTACGTCGCATCAGGAAAAGCACATGCCAGCAAAACAAAACAGAAATTATCTGGGTTTATAGGAGGCGAAGCATATAACATTCATGACGATCCTGTTCTCAAAGACATTAGCAAGAAAGTGCCATTCTTAGCTGTTCATGGTCAAATTGTCAGTAAAAACCCATATAGTGCCGTTTTTGAAAACATTGTAGTCCAAGACGGCGAAAGAATCAGGGTCTACAGACAAGAACAAGACAAAAACGGTGAATACAAGTCAAAAGAGATAGGAAAGGCCGTGGGACGTCTCATGTCCAAAGATAATTTTAGACTATATCCTATTGCTGGCCAAAAAGGTGACCCAAAGAAAGGTGATTTAGCCGTACTTTCTCCATCTAGTCGTATTTCTAACACCCTTTTATGGCAAAACCAAAGTTATACTTCCGAATTGCGTTATATACTGGGTATCACCGCCGTTGATTATGGAGCCATATACGTCACGTATGATTTTGAATTACGTGGTGGTTGGCTAAAAAAAGATGACAAGGACACTCGTTATCTCGTCGGCGAAAATAAAGACAGTCTGATTAATTCCCCGAAGTACGGCAAATTTGGATTAGGTGGTTCCTACATGTTTAGAACACCAATAACAGGGTTTGACATTGGTCCCTATTTCCTTATTCAGGGAGAAGTGTGGTTTGCCTCATACAAAGAAGTCATAGACTGGAAAAGAAAGACCTATTCTGAGATAGACAAATCAAAAGCATGGGTAAACGGTGGCCTGCGCATCCCTGTAGGTTTAAAAGCCAATCTGAACATTTGGTATCCATTGCGAATTCAAGGTGGTATAGAATGGGCTCCTATGATTTTGGGAGGAAAAGAACTTAAGCATAATGTATTGGAGTCAAGGGATTGGAAAAGTGGTGAATTGTCTTGGTTCGTTGGATTACGATTAGACCTCTGACATTGATACGTAATTATTGCTGTCCGGCAAAAATCGGACAGCAATAATCAATCGTTTATTTTACTTATCTTTAATACAGATTAAATTACTAATAATATGAAGAAACAAAAACAACTAATGTTTAGCCCTTATTACAGCTATCCTAGACAGCTTTTGGGCCTATTATCATTTGCGTTTTTGATGTTATCCTCCCAGATGTATGCTCAGACATATACTTATTCCTATATGCCCGCTATGGGGTCGTATACCAGTACGGGGTCTGGAACATCAAGTCAGCCTGCTATCAACTATAACAATGGTAGCTTAGCTGGTGGAACTACTAGCTACACTAATGGCGAAATCAAGGCAACGGTTTACTCTCATACTTCGAGTACAATCACCTTTAGAGTTGCCAAAACAAGTGGCTACTTTAGAAACGGTAATTCGGGTAAAGTGTTTATCCTTGACAACTATTATGGTGATGTCTATCCGACTTCTTTTAGTATTTCTAATTCCACCACATCTTATCTTACAGCCAAGGTCACTGGCTATAGTGATTTCACTGGTACTCGTACGTTCAGCGTTTTTCTCATAACGAGTGATCAAGTTTACAAACAGTATGGCGGAAAAATATCCATTACAGGTACTAAAACCCAATTGCCTCCTACTGTTCAGACATATGAGCCAACTAACATCACATCAAATTCTGCAAAGTTCTCTGGAAGGGTCAATCCAAATGGAAGCAGTACCACATATTATTTCAAGTATGGTACAAGTAGCTCTATGAATCAAAAGACGTCTTCTAAGACCCTTTCTTCTTCATCTGGCGAAACCAGTGTATCCATGACTGTTTCTGATCTTAGTTCCAACAGTCATTATTATGTCCAATTGTGGGCAGAGAACTCAGGCGGTACATCCAAAGGTGACTTATATACGTTTGACACTCAACCTGCGCCAAACAATCCCCCGTCAGTTCCCTCCAACCCCAGCCCTAGTGTGGCATCGACCGATCAACCTGTGAGTGGTACACTTTCATGGAGCTGTAGCGATCCCGATGGTGATGACATAACATATAAGGTATATTTGGGGACATCTACTTCTAACATGAGTCTATACAAGACCGTCTATAGTCGGTCATGTTCTTATTCGTTAGAGCCGGCAACGAGATATTACTGGTATGTCGTAGCTTCTGACGGTCAGCAGTCCTCGACAGGCCAGACTTGGAATTTTAAGACTAAGAGCAATCTTTCCAAGCCAACTAATCCGTCACCTGCAGACTATTCGACAGACATAGAGACTACAGGAACATTCTCATGGAGTGGAAACAACAATAGTGGTGTCACCTATGCGGTATGGCTTGGAACTTCATCCGTAGATTTAAAACAGTACAAGACAACCACCAGCACTTCTGTGAGCTATGAAGGACTTGAAGCGGATCAGAACTATTTCTGGAAAGTCATTGTTACTGATGGAAATGAGACCGAGAGCAGTGCTTTATGGACATTTAAAACCAAAGCCACACCAACTGGTAGCTGTACATTCCCTGACCTGCCGAGCACGAATGACTACTATAACGCAACGTGCTACCTCTACGGCTTAGGCGTCCTTAGTGGCGTCGATGCTAATGGTAATATGCAGGCAGAGAAGAACCTGACTCGTGCGCACTTGGCCAAGATAGGTTTCCGAGGCGTCTATTCTATCAAGAACCGCTCTGTTCCTTCAACGGTTCCCTCCGATAACTTCCCGACAGTTTATAGCGACCTTACAGACAAGTCCACCTATTATTATCAGGCTGCTCGTGCACTGCTCTACTTGGAATATGGCGATGGTGTGACACCCTTCGACCGCGACAGACTGAAGTTTGCCCCAGAAGAGTATATCACACGATTGCATGTCCTGAAGGTATTGATGGAGACCTTTAACATCCAGCCAGACGTCAGCGGCACGGGTAATCCGTTTGCCAGCGATGCTGACGTGGTGACGCTGGCCAGCAAGAACCCGAGGATGATGGGCTATATCCGGAGAGCTGCAAGCCTCGGCATCATCACAACGGCAAACTCTAAGTTCCGTCCTTATGACAACTGTCTGCGAGGCGAGGCGTTCGTAATGCTTGCCAACATCATGCAGAAAGTGGATGCAGGAACTATTTCCGATCCTAACCCGAAGGCGACCGACTACTTCCAGCCGCTGAACACCACTCAGCAGACCATTGCCTTAGGACTGGGGCTGCAAATGGGAAACTTCCAGCACTATACGAAGACGAGCTTTGCACTCAGTGGAACAGTACCCTTGAGCTTCGCGCACACGTACAATTCTTATAATACCACGTTGCCTGAGGCATTCTATGGCGTAAAAGAGGTCAACGGTGTTATGGAAACCTACCAACCTCTCGGTGACGGATGGAGCCATAACTACCATACGTTCATTACTGTTGTGGGGTCAGGTAATGACTTGCGGGCTGTCGTACACTGGGGAGGTGGCAGCATTGACATCTACAAGTCGAATGGTTCAGAACTGGTGCCTGAGTCATACGGTGTCTATGACAAGCTTTACAATGAAGGTAGCGACTATGTCGTCAAGACGAAGGACCAGATTTACTATCGTTTCAACCACTTGAGCAGTAGTGGTGCTGTAGTGCTTTACCTCACGAGCATCACCGACCGTAATGGTAATACGATGACTCTTAGTTACGAAACGGGCGAGAATGGTTCTAAGCGGATCAAGACTGTCAGCGACGGTAATCGCAGCCTTTCCTTCAGCTACCGTTCTGGCACAAATCTTGTAAGCAGTATCAGTGACCCGTTGGGACGTAGCATTAAGTTCTCGTACACATACAACACTACTTCCGGACACTACCAGTTGAGTTCCTTTACCGATGCCAAGGGACAGACGACTAATTATAGCTATGGCGATGCCTCGAATGTCGGTTTGTCCAAGCTGTTGACCCAGGTCCAGCTGCCCAAGGGCAACTATATCAAGAACCAGTACGATGCCAACCGCCGTCTGACCAAGACGGAGAACGGCACCACTAAGACGACGGTTGACGTGACTCCGTCCTATGGCAGCAGTTCGGTGTCAACCTCGTCACAAGTGAAGGTTACCCGCAACGGCTCTCAGACATCGACTTACAACTACCAGTTTAACGGCAACAACAGGGCGACAAGCATCAGCGGACCGAAGTCGTTGAGCGTCAACAGTACCTACTATACCGATGCCAGCAGATGTCACCTGCCTAAGAGCATTTCCACCAACAGTACGAACATCAGCAACATTACCTACGATGACAACGGCAATGTGAAGAGTGTCTCGGTAACTGGTGACGGCACGCTGACGTCCTACTATGAGTATGACTCGATGAACAACCTGACAAGCGCCACCGATCCCAAGGGTTATAAGACCACCTATAGCTATGACAGTAAGGGTAACCTGACTGGTGTCTCTGCTCCGGAGGGTGTCTCAACGAGCCTGACGGTTAACTCGAAGGGCCTGCCAACGAAGGTAACCAACCCCATGGGCGTGAACACTGAGTTCGAGTATAACAGCTATGGCAATCTGACCAGGACGACCCTGCCGACACTGAGCCTGTCGAGCAGTGCCTCTTACGACAAGGCAAGCCGACTGACCAGCTCGACTGACGCCCTTGGCCGTACTACGTCGTTTGTCTATGATGACAACGACAACCTGACGAGTGAGACCGACGCGGCTTCACACACCACAAGTTTTGCCTACGACAAGAACGACAACCTGACTGGCATTACCAATGCCAAGGGCGGTGTGACGTCCATGTCGTATGACAACGTGACCGACTGGCTGACATCCGTGTCGTTCGCAGGAGCCACAAAGCGTTACAGCTATAACGATGACGGGTCGCTCAGTACGTTTACCAAGCCTGACGGGACGACGCTCAGCTATAGCTACGACGACCTGGGTCGCGTGACCAATGACGGTGTCAACTCGTACAGCTACGACAGCAAGCTGCGTTTGCAGTCGTTGTCTGGCAACGGCAAGACAATGACATTCTCCTACGACGGCTTCAACCGCATTACAGGAACCAGCTGCGACGGACACAGCAACAGCTATAGCTATGACAAGAACGGTAACTGCACCAGTATCAACAATACGACATACGGCTATGACCAGCTGAACCGTCTGACATCGGTGAAGTTCAACGGTAAGACTATCAGCTATACCTATCGCAAGGATAGTCAACTTGAGAAGGTGACGTATCCTAACGGCATGACGACCACTTTCGGCTATGATGCCGTAGGCCGACTGACCAGTAAGATTACAAAGGTGAACGGTACTGTGGTAGCCAGCTATGAGTATCAGCTCGACAAGGCTGGCAACATCACGAAGCAGACCACCAAGGAACCTTACGAGGACATCGGTCTGACCAACGAGGATGTCAGCTATAGCTACAATAGCGGAAACCGCATAACGAAAGCTGGCGACACCAGTTTCAGCTTCGACGAAAATGGCAACACCACCAAGCGTGGTGGCGAATCGTACCAGTGGGACGAGAGTGACCGACTGACAAAGGCCGGTACTACGTCACTGACGTATGATCCCCTTGGACTGATTGCTTCTTACGGCAACATCACATTCACTACTGACCCGTTGGGCATTGGCAATGTACTCTCTGACTCGAAGAGCGGTGCCGAGTATATCTATGGCAACGGTCTGGAAGCACGGGTGGTGAATGGCAAGGTGAGTTATTATGTCACCGATGTTCGCGGTTCGGTTGTTGCCATTGTTGATGAGAGCGGCAAGGTAACCCATAAGTACCAGTACGACGAGTTCGGAAAGGTGACTCAGAAGGAAGAGGCCGACTACAATCCCTTCCAGTATGTCGGCAAGTACGGTGTGATGTACCTCACCGACCACCAGTACTACATGCGTGCCCGCCACTATGACCCCACCATCGGCCGCTTCCTCTCCGAAGACCCCATCTGGAGTACGAACCTCTATCCCTATGCGGATAATAATCCTATAATGGGAATAGATCCGGAGGGGACACTTCCACAGGGAACAATTGATATTTTTGAATCCCGTCGATCTGCAGAAAGATATTACGGAGTTACAGAGAGTGTAGCAAATGCTTTGTTTGAACAAGATGTTGAGTGGATTGAGGGAACTTTTTATAACGAAACTAGAGAAGAACTAATACAATATGCTACCAATCGTAAAGAGATTCTTATGAAGGAAAACAGATTGGCCCAAAAAGCAGAATTAGATCAAAAGACGAAACAACTTATTGCTCAGCACCAGTCTGGTGCAATTCCTCAAAAAGGGAAAGAACTAACTGTGAAAGTGAACAACAATCAACTTGTTGTGAGTAAAACTCAATCCAAAAACAGCCCACCTGAAGATGCTTCAAAATCTATCGATTGGACAATTAGGGGGTATATTAAAAGTTGGAATAATGGAAGAAAGCAAAGTAGTAATGCTTATAAAACTGCAAAAAATAATGGATTATTAAGAGTATTATAAAGTTTTCTGTTACCGAATGGGTTGAAAAGGATAGAATAAGAATATATAAAAGAATGAACATGAGACATAGAATCATATATACTCTGGCATTTCTGTTTGCAACCTTGCAGACATTTGCCCAGACCTATACCTACGACAACTTGAACCGTTTGACGAAGGTGGTCTATGATAACGGAGCGACCGTCAGCTATACTTATGATGTCTTGGGCAACCGCACAAGCAAGAAGGTAACTGGCGTCACGTCACAAACCTTTACCGTCACCGTAGCAGTAACGCCGGAAGGCAGCGGTACCGTAACCGGTGGCGGCACGTACGCCAAAGGCAGCAACGTGGAACTCAACGCCATTGCCAACAATAACTATAAGTTCTCAAAATGGAATGATGGCAAGACAGAGAATCCACGTACCGTAACGGTGAATAGTGACCTGAGCTTTACGGCTCATTTCATCAAGAGTACCTCAGATACTGAAGATACGGACATCACCAAGTACGACAACATCCTTTATATCAATCGGACGGAGGCTGCTGCCGGTACTTCCGTGACACTGTCTGTCAACATGAAGAATGCCGTCCAGGCTGAAGGCTTCGGCTTCGACCTCTACTTGCCGACGGGCGTGACGGTGGCCAAGGATGCCGACGGATTCCCAGAGGCATATCTGAGCACAGCGCGCACTACCGACAGGAAGACGAATACCTTTGAGGCCGCCTTCCGCAGTGACGGCTCACTGCGCGTGTTTGCCGCATCCACCAATGGCTCTGTCATCAGCGGAAACGATGGTGAGGTGTGTACGGTAAAGATTGACATTGCCAACAATGTTGAGGAAGGCGAATATCCAGTATTCTTGAGGAATGTGTCCATCTCAGACGTGGCTTCAGTCAGCCATGACGTGGATCAGGTCAAGTCGACACTTGCCGTGAAAGCCTTTGTCGTAGGCGATGCCAACAACGACGGCAAGGTCACCGTGGCCGACTATACCGCCATTGCACACCACATCTTAGGGAATACGCCTAACAACTTCAATGCCGAAGCTGCCGATGCCAATGGAGACGGCAAGATTAACGTGGCAGACTATACGGCAGTGGCTCACATCATCCTCTATGGTTCTATCAACCGTCCCAACTCAGCTCCCCGCTATGCGAGAGAGTTGTACAGGATGGGACCGCAATTCAATCGTCAAAAGTAACTAATTGAGTTATGAGTATCTATCAAAGAATAGTCGTGTTGGCTTGCCTCGTCATGGGGGCTGGCCAACTCTACGCGTTCGATTTTATAGTTGATGGTATTGCCTATAACCTGATAGAAGAAGACGGAACAACAGTAGCACAAGTGGCAAATTCTTCGCCGGACTATACTGGGAATGTTGTGATACCGCCAAGTGTAGCATATCAAGGTGTGAACTATTCGGTAACATCTATAGGTCGTGGAGCATTTGACGGTTGTACGGAGTTAGTCTCTGTCACTCTTCCCAATACCATAAAGACTATTGATACTGAAGCTTTTTATGGTTGCACCGGGCTTACATCCATAACATTGCCGAACTCCTTGACGACGATAAATTCTAGTGCCTTTACAGAGTGTACCAGTCTTACCTCTATCACTATCCCCAGTAGCGTAAAGTCGATATACAGGAATGTTTTTATACGTTGCACAGCCTTATCCTCCATTAAGGTAGAGTCAGGCAATACTGTGTACGATTCCCGAAACAATTGTAACGCAATTATCAACACAGAAAGTGATGAGATTGTTACCGGATGTAAAAATACGGTGATACCAAGTGATGTTTACCACATTGGTCCGTCTGCTTTCTCTGGATGTACAGGCTTAACATCAATAACATTTCCAAGTAAGCTGACCTGGATTTTTTTTAATGCATTCAGAGATTGTACAGGCTTGACATCAATAGAATTCCCTGAGAAACTTCATACTGTGGATGAAGATGCTTTTCATGGATGTACTGGAATAACATCCCTTTATATCCCACAAAATCTGACCAGCATTGGTAATGACGCATTTACGGGGTGTAGTAGTTTGCAGTCGATTACCGTCCATTCAGAGAATACCAAGTATGATTCACGTAATAACTGTAATGCGCTCATCGAAACTAATCGCAGTACGCTGGTTACAGGGTGTCGAAATACTGTCATTCCCAATGATATTACTACCTTAGGCAAAAATGCATTTGAGAATTGTACTGGATTGACTTCCATAGTCATTCCAGATAATATTACGTCCATCAAAAATTCTGTTTTCCAAGGCTGTATAAACTTGACTTCTGTTTCTCTCCCGAGTGGAATAACGTCCCTGCCAAGTTCCTTGTTCAACGGATGTCGCAGTTTGTCCCAAATCATCATACCTGATGGTGTAAAGACTATTAATTCGGGCGTCTTTAATGACTGTTCAAGTCTGACGTCATTGGTGATTCCTGCGTCTGTGACAAAGTTCAACGCATCTTTTCATGGCTGCAACAACCTTGTCTCTGTTCGCGTTGAGAGTGGCAATACTGTTTACGATTCCCGTAACTATTGCAATGCCGTCATAGAAACAGCGACGAACACTTTCAAGGCAGGATGTAAGACCAGCATTATTCCCGATGGTATAGAAGCAATAGCCAATAACGCTTTCTATGGATGTCGAGAACTCACAACAATAAGTATTCCCAATTCGGTAAAGACTATTGGTAACCATGCTTTTGCGGAATGTCTTAACTTGACCACAATATCCATTCCAAACAGTGTCACATCAATAGACGAGTCTGCTTTTAGGGACTGTACCAACTTATCTTCTGTGACTCTTTCTGAGAGTCTCGTGTCATTAGCTGATTACGCTTTTAGAAATTGTGAAAGCCTGTCGTCTATATCCATTCCGAAGAGTGTGACTTCTCTTAACGATGGCGTTTTTATGGGATGCAAAAAACTCAAATCGGCAATTTTGCAAGAGAATGTCACTTCTTTGGGCTGGTATGTTTTCGATGGGTGTACTGAATTAGCATCGGTATCACTTCCCGAAACTCTTACTAAAATTGGTTATGGCTCTTTCTATGGCTGTACAAACTTGTTGTCTATCGTCATACCAAGCAAGGTGTCTTCAATTGACAATTATGCATTTCGTAAATGTGATAACTTAACAGCCGTCACTATTAAAGTTCCTAATCCACTGCCCATCACGGAAATGACTTTCTCAAATCATAATAACGCAACGCTCTATGTTCCTGAGGGCTGTAAGGCTGCCTATGCTTCTGCTGAATTCTGGAATGAATTCAAGGAAATCGTAGAAGGAGTATATCCTGGAGACATTGATGTCGTTTTGGGCGATGCCAATGGAGATGGGAGAGTAACAGTAGCCGACTATACCGCTATAGCACATTATATTATGGAGGACCCTCCTGCCAACTTTAACGAGAAGGCAGCCGATGCCAATGGTGATGGTAAAGTGAACGTGGCAGACTATACGGCTGTTGCACACCTTATATTATATGGGTCAGTAGTCCGACCTGAGAGTGCACCACAACTCCAAAAGCTTCTTTATAGAATGGGACCACAGTTTGACAATCTGAAATAATAACTTAATAACAAAACAAAAATATGAAAAAGACTTTATTGTTAGCGATGGCTCTCTTCATGGGCACATCCATTAGTGTAAAGGCTGGTAACACAGACATCAGCACTCTTGACAACGTGATTTACATTGAGCCTGTAACAGCTGAGGCTGGCACAGAGGTGACGCTCTCAGTGAAAATGAAGAACAAGGTGCAGGCTGAGGGCTTCGGCTTCGACCTCTATCTGCCAGAGGGAATCAGTTTCAAACTCGACGCTGACGGTTTCCCTGAAGCATATCTGAGCACGAAGCGAACTACTGCACGTAAGACGAACACCTTCGAGTCCGCTATTCAGGCAAATGGTTCACTACGTGTCTTTGCCGCTTCCACCAACGGATCTGTCATCAACGGAAATGATGGCGAGGTAGCTGAAGTAACAATCATCATTTCTGCAGATATGACAGCAGGAACGTATCCCCTGCTCCTGAAGGAGATAGCCATTTCCGATGTTGATGCGGTATCGCACGACACCGAGTTGGTAGAAACGAGTATCACTATTACAAATCCTGCCTCAGTTCTAGGAATCGATAACGGTACACAAGGCAACGTTCCTCTATATAACTTAGAAGGTCAGCAGGTGCAGAACACTGACACGAAAGGGGTCTACATCCAGAAAGGACGCAAGTTTGTAAGCAAGTAATTGAAAGAATAATCATGCGAGGCTGCCGAAAATCGCTAAAACAGAGTAGGCACATTATGACAATGAAAAAAATACAGTTTTGGAGCCTGCTGCTGATGCTGGCTTTTGCGCTGCCTCTTTCCACCTCATGTGGCGGCGACGATGACGATGATGAGGAACAAGTAACGAATGACAAAAACGGGAGTGGGAGCGGGAGTGCGAGCGCCAAAGAAGCCGTTCACCGTGTGGATATTTCTTTCTCGGGCGACACAAACAACTGGGCCATCCACGAACTGAATTATTCGGCTGTGGACAAGAATGGCAGTCTCGTGGAGATTCGCGACCTGGCCAAGGGAGGCGGTTATACTCAGTACTTCCTCGACTTTCAGCCATCTGGCTTCCGCAATTATTCTTTAGAGTCGAAGGATGGCTGCTACGAACTTCATGGTGGTATTGTTATAGTAAGGCAAAACACTTCCGCCAAGGTTTTGAAAGTCAAATTTGAATTTTATGCAAACAACAAGAAGGAAAAGACAGTTGAGTATGAAACCAATCCAGACTACAAGCGCACTACTATAGCTGCTCATGAGTATTATGTCGTTTCCGAGCCAGTTAAATACGATAATTATTCTATTTAACTTTCCCCATAAGCACTCATCCCCGGCTTCAGGTTGTCTGAAGTCGGGGATGAGTGTTGTTTTCATATTGTTCCATATTGTCATTGCAAGCGGAAGTTGACGGGGATATAATACTTCGTTCTTTTTGCCTCGCCGTTTAGTTTGCCTGGCATCCATTTGGGCATTAGCTTAACGACGCGGACGGCTTCGGCATCCAAAAGAGGATCGACGCTCTTTGAAACTTTCACCTCCGTAATGCTGCCGTCCCGTTCGATGACGAAGGAAACTACCACCCTGCCTTGGATGCAGCTGTCCTCCAAATCCTTGGGCCAGCGTACGTTCTCGGATAGAAATTCCATCAGTTTCGTATGACCACCAGGAAACTTCGGCATCTCTTCGGGACAGCATACAAAGATACGGGTCTGGGGCTTAACTTCATTGGGAGTCAGCTCGTCGTACATAGGACTACAACTCGTGAAAGCAGCAAATGCTGCAAGAATCGCTACTACGGCCACCTGCTTACGGATGGTCTTCAGCTCACTAAGAATGGATTTACCTCTTGTCATAATCGTTACGTTTTTAAGTTTGATAGTGCAAAGGTACAACATAAAAAACGCTTTGTCAAGAGGTCGTGGTGTATTGACACAGAATCAGGAAGAAAGTCGGCTGATAATCAGCGAGTTGGGTAATGCACCACGCAGAGGTTGACACACGTTGTGAAACAAAAAAAGTGCGAGGCCAAGAGGTCTCGCACTATTCACTAATTATCTCGTCATCACGGGGACTCTCCTGATCTCCCGCTTCGCTTCAATCAGGAAAACCGTCCCCAGGATTTGCGGATTACTTCAAGTTCTGGATTTCCTGTGCCGGCTTGTATTCTGGGTCGATAGCCAGAATCTTCTCAGCATACGACTTAGCATCGGCAATCTTCTTGTCCAGATAAGAGCCGAACATGAGGTAGTGCAAGCTGTACTTCAGCATGGTGTTCTCGCTCTTGGAACGGTCAGCCTTGGCAGAAAGCAGCTCAACGACTTGCTGGTAGTCGGCCTTGGCTACGCGCTTCTCCATGTTGTTGTCTAACCACTTGTTCTTCAGCTCAGCGATTTTGTAAGTGCAGTATGCCTTCTGAACAGGGTATGTCTCAGACATCTTGTTGAACACTCCAATAGCCTTGCCGATGACTTCAGGACGACGTGCCTCCTCAGTATTCTCGGCCCACTTCACATAGATGCCTGCCAAAGCCTCATCGTCGTCAACTTTCTTACCAGGCTTGGTGTCCAGGAACTCCTGATAGTACTTGATGGCATTCTCGAAGTCGTTGTCCTTCAGGTGTGACTCAGAGAGGGTCTTCAGGATGTCCCAGCGCTTAATCATCGAAGAGTCGCTGACCAGGCTGAGAGCCTTGTGGTAAGAAGACTTGGCATTGTCCTTGTCGCCCAGAGCCTCGTGGATGAGGGCTGCATAGTAGTGGTCATACTCAGAGAACTCAACGTCCTTGATCTCGTTGAAGTACATCTTCAGATAGTTCTTGGCGGCATCGTAGTTCTTCATCTCGTAGTTGCTGAACATAGCCAGACGAGTGAACGTGGGGTTGCCTGGATTGTGCTTCAGACCCTCCTCACAGGCTGCCAGTGCATCGTCGAAGTGACCGCCGAAGTAGCTGGCGCGGGCAAACTCGTTCAGGTAGCTGGGGTCGATCTTGTTGACGGGAACCAGTTTGTAAGCCTCGTAGGCAGACTTGCGGTCGCCAGAGATCATGAAGATATGACCCTTGATGGCGTCAACGCTGACGTCAGGACGCTGAACTTTCAGCTGGTCGAGCTTGGCAGCGGTACCCTGCGGATCAATCTTACGATACACCAGAGCATACTTGTAGTAAGCCTCTACCAGTTTCGGATCGGCATAGATAGCCTGGTCGTACAGTGTAGCAGCCTCACCACCGCGGTCGCCGAGGGCCTCGATGTCACCAAGCAGGATGAAGGCAGGAGCGTACTTGTTCTTGGTAGCCTGCAGGGCATGGTTGGCATACACCTTGGCGTTTGCCGTATCCTTGGCTTCAAAGAAGGCGCGACCGAAAGCCAGCAGGTTCTCGGCGTTCTTCTTGTTGGCCTTGTAGAAGGGCTTCATCTGCTTGTCCAGATCAGCGGGTTTGCTACTAATGATTTTCTTAACGGCATCAACGTCGGCCTTAGAGCCGTCCTGTGCCATGACTGTGGCGCTGTAACCAAAGGTCAGCGCAGCGATGAATAAATATTTGATTGCTTTCATAATTCAAAGTTTTTTCGGGTTATACTTCGTGTTAACTATTCTCGTTTTATTAATGTTTTCTATTTTCTGACTTGAATCTACAGATTTCAAACTTCAATGATATGACGTCCGGAGACCGGAAAAGTTTATTCTTTGTTGACAATAACCTCGCGCACGTTCATGTTTGCCGTTCTCGGCAACAGACCTGAGCGGAGGATAATAAGCTGCCCCTTAGGCAGTTGGCAGTAGTGCGCAAATGCCGTAGGCTGTCCGTTCCTCGTGTCGTTCAGCAACGCATAGATGGTACGGATCAGGGGATAGTTACCATTATATAGGTAATACTGATAGGGCTTCCAGCTGTTGACTTTGGTAGCAGAGTCCAGACGGCTGACGCCCATCACGGTGATATTCTTCTTGAATGTGACGTTGGTGGTGTCGCGCTTGTCGTTCAACCAGTTGGAACCAATGATGCCTAAGGCATTCTTGTGGTTCTCCACATAGTCGATAACGGCGGCACTGGTCTTGACGGCTCCCACATGAGGGTTGGTGAACTCCTTACCTCCGAGGATGGAGTCGACGCACCAGCGTACAGTACTCGACAGGGGATTGTCGAACACGACGTCGATGTCGCCTAACTGCGACTTAGGATAGATGTCGCCCCACTTGGTAGCCTCTCCACGAAGGATACGAGCAAAATCCTTAACGGTAATGCAGCTGTCGGGATTGGCGTTGTTGACGATGATGGCCAGACCGTCGTAGGCAATAGGTATCTCGCGGGGCAGGTACTGACGGTCCTTCAGGCTCTTCATCTCCTTCGCTGTCAGGCGCCTGGTGGTGAAGGCGAGCCACGTCTCGAGTTTCATGAGCCGCTTGACGGCATCCTGCTCGTTCATGTACTCAACACCAATCGTGTCAATGCGCTGACTGTTGAAGTAGAAAAGTTCTTCGTCGAGAATGGGATAGAAGCTCTCGTCTGCGACAAATGCCTCTGCCGCTTTCTGATAAGCTTCTTCCAATTCAGGATTAGGCTTGCTCCCACAAGCGAGGAGCAAGCCTAAAGTTAGTGTTAATCCAATGATAGTGGATATGTTTCTGTTCATGTCCTATCAATTACTGAAGACGGAAGGTCACAGGCACAGTGTACTTCACACGGACAGCAGAACCATTCTGCTTACCGGGAATCCACTTCGGCATGCTCTTCACCACGCGCTGGGCTTCCTTGTCGAGTGACGGGTCAACAGACTTCACGACGCGAACGTCGGTAATCGAACCGTCTTTCTCAACCACGAAGGTAACGATGACACGACCCTGCACACCATTCTCCTCGGCTACTACCGGGTACTTGATGTTGCTGCTCAGATACTGCAGCAGGGCGCTCTGTCCACCAGGGAACGAAGGCATCTGCTCGACGACGTCGAACACCTTGGTCTCCTCTTCCTTTACGGGCTCCGGCTCAGCAATCTTCTCTTCGACGTGCTTCACCTCGGCGGTTTCGTCATTACCTTCAACAGTAAAGGCACCGATGGCGGTGTTGGTTTCAGCGAGATCGTCCTGAGACTTCATCTCCTGGTCTTCCTTCACCTCGTTGTCCTTCTTAATCTCAGGAACTGTGAATGCTACAGAGCTCTTAACGCGCTCTACTTCGATTTTCTCAATCTCGGGCTCATCAGGCTTCTCTTGCTTGATTTCCTTCTTCTCTGCCAGGCTCTGCAGCTCCACGTCAGTCTCGATAGCTGCGTTCTGAGAAGCGATATAGTTCTCAATGGAGACTTTTGCATATACCACGGCAGCGATGATGATAAAGGCTGCAAACATGACAGCCAGTGCCTTCAGATTACGGATACCAGTGTTCTTGCGCAATTGATAAGCTCCGTATGCTTGGTTCTTACCTTCGAATACGAGGTCGACCCAGCCATTGTCAATAAGATCTATTTTTGCCATAGTTCTTCTACATTTTTAGGGGTTAATCATTTTACACCTGCCTTCTCGATGAGCGCCTTATCGTCGTCGCTCATCTTGTCGACATTGTCAATGACGTACTTATCAATATTGCTAATCAGCATCTCGTCAAGAGCAGCAACCATGTTTGCATAGGTTGCGGTGTTCAGCGGACGTATGATGACGGTCAGTGCAGGAACCTTCTCGCCGTTGGGCAGTTCACCCTTCCTCAGCTTCTTCAGGGCCTCCTGATACTGTTCGTCAGTCATCTTGGAATTATAGGCATTCCTCTGGGCATCCAGCTCCTTCTTGGCAATCTTGATCTTTGCCACGGGGTTGACGCCTTCCTCTGTCGTATGCTCATTGAGAACCTTCTCGATACCATCCTTACCGTATGTGGTAGGCTTAACGCAAGAGGGGTCGTCATAGTTGGGCAGACCAGCTATGTACCATACCTTGTCGTCAGAACCCAGATAAAGGGTGATGGTGTGAGAAGCTTTCGTTACCTGCTTCTGATCCTCGTTCAGCTGTTTCGTGTCTTCGTTCGACGGCATGGTCAGCTGCATAGCCTGCGGCTTGGCCAGCGTAGTACACAGCATGAAGAAAGTGATAAGAAGCATCATCATGTCTACCATCGGCGTGAAGTTCACGCGGGTATCCATTTTCTTCTGCTTGGATAGATTCTTTTTTGCCATAATACTACTAGTCGTTTAAACGTTTAACATCGAGGTTTGTAATGAGCTGGAAACGGTTTTCGCTCATATCCTGCAGTTCCGACATCAGCAGCTTGATAGCTGAGTAAGGAGTCTTAGAGTCGCACTTGATGGCGAGCTTGATGTCGGGGTTCACATCACGGGCTGCTGTAACCCATTCCTGGAACTCGCTCTTGCCGCCCTTGATACTGTCAAGGGGAAGACCGAGTTTCTGGATTGCTTCACCCATCTTCTCCGGCTCAAGGCTGAGATATTGGGGGAGCTGAGCCATGCTGGCACCTACCATAGCATCCTCGCGGAAGTGCTTGACCTGGTTAGCGTTGAGCTGTACACCGAACTTGTCGGTCATAGCGTCAAGCATAGCCTGCATGTTGTTCTTGTTTTCCGTACCGCAGAATACCTTGCCTTCCGGTGTTCCCAGAATGTTCA
>JAEEVT010000033.1 GCA_016291005.1 Prevotella sp.
CCTTGGATAGGCTGGTCGAAAGTGATGACGACCTCAGAGCCTTGCTGATCGCCTGCGGCTTTGCATTCGGCGCTGACAGGGTAGGGCGACAGTTGTACCTTCTTGCCAAAGACCAGCCGGTCGAAGCAGAGACTGATACGTTCGGCCACCTCTTTCTTACGCAAGGGATGGATGTCCACCTTCTCACCCAGATCTATGATACAGGCCAACTCCGTATAAGGATCGTTGGCGGCTACGGTGCGCTGAGCCTCACGCAGACGAGCCCAGTTGCTGTTGACGGGGGCAGTCTGTGGGGTGATGGGCTGTGGATTACCCGTTTGCTGACGACCGTCGTAGTTGGCAAGCTGTACCACACAAAAAGGAAGTGTGGACTCTTGCCACAGGGTGCGCCAGTTCCCAATCATCTTCTTCAGCAAGTCGGCGTATGGTGCCGGATTACCTGTGTTCGACTCACCCTGATACCACACCACGCCACTCAAGGCATAGGGTGCCAAGGGATGGAGCACGGCATTGTACAGCGTGGTAGCCATATTCTGGAGACTCACGTCACCACTTGGACAAGGCGGCATAGCAACGCCGTCGTGGTGCTTCCACTGGCTGCTGAGGAGCAGAACGTCCTGCGGCATGGGGTTCTGGCTGAAGCGGTCAGCGCCGAAGCAAAGCATATAAGGTTTCTCCGGAATGAAGTGTGCCATGCCATATTTACCGATAAAGCGTACGGTGATGACATTGTCACCCTCGCGGAGCAGACCCTCAGGAATGTCGTAGCGGCGTGGCGGATACTGGTAGTAGGTACGGCCCACCTGTTGGCCGTTGACGTAGGTGACGTCCTGGTCGAAGAGCGTACCAAGCAACAGACGGGCAGGCTTTCCCGCGTGTACCTTATCTATATATATATGCTGACGGAGCCACGTGCTCCCCATACCACGCCAGCCCCACTGGCCCTGGTCGATGGTCTGCCACTGGCTGTCATCATAGTCCAATGCCGTAAAGAGACTGATGGAGTCGCGAGCATCCAACAGCTCGCTCCAGCGGCGGTCCGCCTGGCCGTTGGCCTGAGCCTGACTACGTACAAAGTCGGGGTTGTCGTAAAGACGGGTCTTTTCCGCTTGCATGGGATAATCGCGCTGAAGACTGTCGGCCGAGATCCACGCCTCAATAGGCGTACCGCCCCAGCTGTTGACGATGATGCCCTGCGCCACGCCAGTTTGCTCCTGCATACGCTTGCCAAGGAACGAACCTACGGCAGAAAAGAGCCACGCATTCTGTTTGTTCAGCGATAACCAGTTGATGCGGGTCGGACGGATATCGTTCTGTGGACCGTGGGTGTTCGTCTCGTTCTGGACACGGAACAAGCGCACCTGCTGGTTGTCGAAGGCATCTATTTCGTTGACATACTGCGGATAGACACGTTCGATGGTGACATCGATGTTCGACTGCCCTGAAAGGAGCCACACGTCGCCGACCCAGACGTCAGAGAAGGAGACGGAATTGATATCCAACACGTACGGTCCACCGGCTTTCTGCTTGGGCAGATCGATACGCCACCGGCCATTGGCATCGGCTGTGGTGGTGTAAGTCTTTTTGCGGAAGGTGACAGTAACTTGTTCGCCAGCATCGGCAGTACCCCAGACAGGGATAGGTTTGTTGCGCTGCACCACCATTCCCGACTGGAACAGCTGTGGCAGTTGCACTTTAGCCTCGGCAATGATGGCGAGGAGACAGACAAGAAGAAAAAGGAAATGACGTTTCATAGTTTCTGATTTTTGTGCAAAAGTAACAAAAAGTTTCGTTGAAACCGCCAAAAATTGACATTTTCTTTTGTTGTGCTACAAAAAACAAAGGTTTTTGTAACATGTCAAAATGTCGGTTTGGGAAGAAAAGCGTAACTTTGCACCAAATTAATATTCATAAAAAACCTAAACAACAATGGCATCATTAGAAACGCAAGAAACGAAAGGTTTCTACAAACTCTCCTGGGTGCAACGTATCGGCTTCGGTTCCGGTGACCTTGCACAAAACCTCATCTTTCAGGTAATCTGCACTTACCTCCTGTTCTTTTATACCGACATCTACGGACTTACACCGTCAGCGGTGGCCGTCATGTTCTTAGTGGGTAACGTGGCTAACGTCATTTGGGATCCCATTGTGGGTGCGCTGATTGACAAGAGCAACCCGCGTTACGGTAAATACCGCTCATACCTGCTCTATGTGGGTATTCCGCTGTCGGGCTTCGCCATCCTCTGCTTCTACAATGGCTTTGCACCGTCGCTGATATATGCCTACGTGACATATATCTCCATGCAGTTGCTCTATACGTTTATCAATGTGCCGTACGGAGCGCTGAACTCTTCGCTGACTCGCGATACCAACGAGATTACCATCCTCACGTCAGTCCGTATGTTCATGGCCAACCTCGGTGGTCTGGCCGTTAACTCCGGTCTGCCCCTGTTCATTGCCCTGATTGCAGGTGCACCGTCAGACAGCCTCCCGAAAGACCCCTCGGCATGGTTCACCACGATGACCATCTATGCCATTATCGGTTTCTGCCTGCTTGTGTTCTGCTTCACTCAGTGTAAGGAACGTGTGGTGATGGATGCGAAGTCCACAGAAGACGTGAAGGTCAGTGACCTCTGGATGGAGTTCCTGCGCAACCGTCCCTTGCGTGTCCTCGCCTTCTTCTTCATCACTGCCTTCGCCATGATGTCGGTAGGTAATGCCGCTGGAGCATACTTCATCAACAGCAACCTGCACGGCTCGGCTCAGGAACTGTCCATCTTCATGGCTTTGGGTTCAATTCCAGCTTTCTTGTTCATGCCCCTTGTTCCCTGGTTCAAGCGCATGGTCGGTAAGAAGAATATGTTCTACATCTTCCTTGGTGCCGCCATCATCGGTATGGCCATGCTCTATGTCATTTCCAAGATGGAGAATCCGAGCATGATGATGATTTACGTGGCTCAGTTCATCAAGAGTACTGGTGTCATCGTGGCTACAGGTTATATGTGGGCCTTGGTGCCTGAGGTGATATCCTATGGCGAATACACCACCGGTCGCCGTATCTCTGGTATCGTCAATGCCCTGACGGGACTGTTCTTCAAGGCTGGTATGACCTTCGGAAGCATTGTCGGTCCGGCCGTTCTGGCATACGTAGGCTATAATAGCAATGTCATTCAGCAGACTCCGTTTGCCGAGGAGGGTATCCTGTGGCTAGTTTGCGTCATCCCCGCCCTGCTCCTGGCCCTGGCTATGTTCATCATCAGCCGTTATGAACTGACTGACGAGGTGATTGACGACATCAACAAGAAGATTGAAGAACGCAGCAAATAAAGCTCTATGAAGAAGCTCATCGTTATAGCGCTGGCAGTAGGCTTTGCGACCTCTGCCAACGCTCAAGGACTTAAGGATGCAATCGGCAAGTATAGTCTCATCGGCGTTGCCATCAACCAGTGGCAAAGCGATGGGCAGGTACCAGAGGGCGATGCCATCGTTGACAAGCACTTCAACTGTGCCGTGGCCGAGAACTGTATGAAGCCCGAGTCGCTGGCTCCTGCCGAGGGCATCTTCGACTTCCGCGTAGCCGACAAGTTCGTCAGCTACTGCCAGCAGCACAACCTGAAAGTCATTGGTCATTGCTTAGTATGGCATTCGCAGGCTCCCGACTGGTGGTTCACTAATGGATACACAGCCAGTCCTGCCTCAAAGGAGGTGCTGAAAGAGCGAATCATCAAGCATATCAAGACGGTCGTAGGCCATTTCAAGGGTCAAGTACACGGTTGGGATGTAGTGAACGAAGCCATCAACGACGACGGCTCGTTCCGCAATTCCCCATACTACCGTCTGCTTGGCGAGGAGTTCATCGAGATTGCCTTCCGTACTGCCCATGAGGCAGACCCCGATGCCGAGCTTTACTACAACGACTACTCGATGGCCAAGCCCGACAAGCGCGATGCCGTCTGCCGACTGGTCAAGAAGCTGAAAGAGAAAGGTCTGCGCATTGACGGCGTGGGCATGCAGAGTCATAACGGCTTAGACTATCCTGACTTAGAAGAGTACGAAAAATCGATGGACGCCTTTGCCGCCTGTGGCGTGAAGGTGATGATTACCGAGCTCGACCTCAACGTGCTGCCCAGCCCGGAAGGCTTCGGCGGTGCCGACATCAGTCAGAATTTCGAGATGCAGCAAAAGCTGAACCCCTATACTGCCGGTCTGCCCAAGGAGAAACAAAAGGAAGTGGACGCCCGCTGGATGCAGCTGTTCAACATCTACTACAAACACCGTGCGCAGATCAGTCGCATCAACCTGTGGGGCGTCAGCGACGGCGGTTCGTGGCTTAACGGCTGGCCCGTCAAAGGACGCACAAACTATCCGCTGCTCTTCGACCGCCAGTATCAGGCAAAGCCGGTCGTCAACGAGATTATTAACCTTTATAAATAACTCGTGATAACAACATAACGTGATAACGTAATATCGACATAACGAAACAATAAACAAAAGACTATGAAACCAAGGTATCTTTTCCCCAGTGACTATATGGCCGACCCTGCGGCTAATGTGTTTAACGGCAAGCTGTACATCTATCCCAGCCACGACTGGGATGCCGGCGAGTGTTTCGACGACGATGGCGGACACTTCCAGATGAAGGACTACCACGTGCTCTCGTGGGACGATATTGAGAACGGCGAGGTGACAGATCATGGTGTCATCCTTGACGTGAAGGACGTACCCTGGGCTGAGAAACAGATGTGGGATAACGACTGTGTTGAGAAAAATGGCAAGTACTATCTCGTTTTTTCGGCAAAGGCCTACGATGGTGTGTTCCGTCTTGGTGTAGCTGTGGCCGACAAACCTGAAGGCCCATTTGTTCCAATGGATAAGCCCATCCGAGGCTCGTTCTCCATTGACCCCTGCGTGTTCAAGGACGACGACGGCCAGGTTTATTGTTACTTTGGCGGCCTCTGGGGCGGACAGCTGCAGTGGTGGCGCCCGTTACCCAACGGACTGGCTCCCGTCTTTGGCAAGTATGGCGACCAGAACGGACTCATCGACCTCGGTGCTGCTCCAGACCATCAGGGCGAGCTCTTTGCAAAGGCCGACTATCCTGCTATTCCCAGCAATGTGGTACGCATGAGCGACGACGTGCTACAGTTTGCTGAGGCTCCGCGTGCCGTTGTCATTCTCGACAAGGACGGACAGCCTCTGAAAGCTAGCGATCCTCACCGTTTCTTCGAGGCCAGCTGGATGCACAAGTATAATGGTAAGTACTATTTCTCTTACTCTACTGGCGACAGCCACTTCCTGTGCTATGCCATCGGCGACAACCCCTACGGACCGTTCACCTATCAGGGTGTCATCCTCGACCCTGTCGTGGGCTGGACAACCCATCATAGCATCGTAGAGTTCAAGGGGCAGTGGTATCTCTGCTACCACGACTGCGTACCTTCGAACGACATCACCCACTTGCGTTCGCTGAAGGTGCAGCGCCTGTTCTACAACGAAGACGGCACTATCCAGAAAGTGATTAACGACTAAGGTGAAAGAAAGTCTGAGACTAATTGAGGGTTGTGATGTATGACATCCAACCCTCAGTTTTTTCTTATTGTGTGGTATCCTACCCTTAGCCTCATTTTATGGTAAGACTATTTTCTTTTGGTCTGACGAGGCTTTTGCACTAATGACGCGTCCATCCTTCAACTCGGCTTCGACGGTCACCCCACCACGTGCATGGAGGCGGAAGCTGACATCCCATTGCTTGGGCCAAGCAGGGAAAAGATAGAGGGTGTCACCAACCTCCTGAAGCAGCATCTCCTGAAGGGCAATCATGCCTGAACCGCCCCAGTTGTGGTCAGGACTCCAGTCAAAGCCCGGTCCCCAAAAAGCAGGAAAACGATAGGGACCATCAGCGAGTTTCAAAGACACCAAGCGTGCAGCCTCATCGGTAAGTCCTAAACAAGCTGCCCAGATAGCATCCTGCTTCCATCCCTCGTGAGAGCGGAATTTGACGGCCAACGAGTCGTTGAGATAGGTATTACGAGCTATCTCTAAGTCAGGTCGTCCCACACCGTACATGCGCCAAGGGAAGACGGGATAGAGCTGGGTGGTTTCTGTGTTCTGCACCCGCTCATAGTGCAGGGCGGGCTGAATCATGCCGTCACGGACGGTAATATCAGGGAGACGCTCTAAGAAATGAGAAATAGGCTGCGCCGAGACATTTCTCAGCAGTTCTTCTGCGACGGTGCGCAGGGCAGCAATGGTCGAAGTACTGTTGTAGGCACCTTTGAACGTCTCGGCACCACTGCCTGGATAAAGCACCAGATGGCCGTTGCCATCCAGCTTTTTGGCACCACGCATGGTAGCGAGGTACTGGTAATGTTCGTCGAAGAAGCGCAGGCAGGACGTGATGAAATCGGTTAGTTGAGTTTTAGAAATGTCCAATTCACTATTCTCAATTGACAAGACCTCCAATGCCATCATGCAAAACTCCAGACAGGTGTCCCACTCGTACTCCAACCAAGCATTGCGCTGCATGCCTGGGTCGAAACCATTGGGACGCTTTGTGCCATACTCGGCATAGCAAGGCAAGCCATAATTCTCGACTTGTTCGGTGAGGCAGGCACCCTCGTGCCCCCAATAATGGCGCGAACGTTCCTCGGCGTTCTTATATATATTAAGGTAGAAACGGAGTTGGGGCAACAGCAAGTCGTAGTCACCACTCTTCAGCATGGGCCAATAGACCAGTCGCTGGTTCTGCGCCGTATGTACACCACCGCCCCAATTGCGGTAGTCTGGCGAGAGGTTATATTCGTCAGGGCTGACACCCTTTGCCACAGGGTGTCCGGCATGGTGGACGAACTCGGGGTCAAAAGTAAAGAGTCCGCCGTTGAACTTCGTCGGCCACTGACCACGGCTGTTGCAGCCCAGCATATAGCGAAAGAGTGTGTAGTTCCTGGTTAAATGAGAAATGGACTGTGCAAGGTCATTACCTCCATTCCTTTCATTCCCTTTAATATAGCTTCTTTCCCAAAACTGGTGCCACCAGTCGCGGGTAAGCTTATAGTCACGCTTGGTCTGGATGGCGCGTTGCGTCTGGTTGAGCAATGACTGCCACTCAGCGAGGGAACCCTGACATGTAGCCATAGTGATAGTGAAGGCGTGGCGCTGCAAGGGACGGCGCGACTGGAGCGTCCATCCTTCGTAATCGGTGCTGGCATGACGGCCTTGGGTGCGACCCTTGAACAGAAACTGGTCACCATGCAGGTAGCCTCCGAAGGTGAGGTTCTTCAAAGGGTTATAAAGACTGTCCTTGACAGCATCCATCTGTTGCTGGCTGACGGTGGCGTCGAAGATGGTTTCTTGCTTGTTTCTATGGAAGAAGACGATGCCATCGGTACGGACTTCAATACTGTCGCGTAAGGTCTTAGTACCTTTGGGAGCAGCAAATTTCCAACTGCTCTGGAAGGCCTCACGACGTGTCATCTCACGGTCTTTGGTACGCCACGACTCGTAAGTCACGTCGACGTCACACTTCTCCTTCTCCGACGATACTTCGACATGCACTACGGGTTTGTTGACGTCGGCCCAGATGACTACCCAGTGCTGGCCGTCGGTTACTTGACAATAGCCGTCGTAGAGCACTAACTGCTGCCGGAACGACTTCGTATCGAACGGTGTAGACAGGTGGATGCGGAAACGTCCCAGTTTCAGCAGAGTATTGTTCTCGTCGAAACACCCTGAGCGTGAAAGATAGAAAAGCACGTCGCCGTCCTCGCACCACACATTCATACCTACATCTCCGCCACCACAGGGCATCGACTCAGAGGAGTTCTTACTGGGTGTTCGCCACTCGTACGTCTCGGGATGCTGGGCACACAACGTAAGAGGTAATAGTGCAAACAGAGAAAATAGTAAAACGGCCGTCTTCTTCATACAAGAAAGACGAAGGAAACGGTTCTTTGCACTCATTGGTCGGCTTTCAAATATTCTTTCGAGTATGCGACGTAGTGCTCGGCATTGTCTGTCTGTCCTGGACGAACGGGCTTGATATACTTGGCAGGGACGCCGCCCCATATCTCGCCGGGAGGAATCTTCGTGTTCTGCAACACCAGAGCGCCGGCAGCCACGATAGAGCCCTCGCCCACCTCGCAACCATCGAGAAGCGTTGAACCCATACCGATGAGAGCATGGTCGTGGATGGTACAGGCATGCACGGTGACGTTATGGCCAATGGTAACATAGTTGCCGATATGCGTAGGACCTGTATCGAAAGTCACATGGACACACGAGCCATCCTGAACATTGGTGCAGTTGCCGATGGTGATGGGAGCCACATCACCACGCACGACGGCATTGAACCATATAGAACATTCATCTCCCAGCGTGACATCTCCCACGATGGTGGCGTTCTCGCTGAAGTAGCAGTCTTTGCCCCACTTGGGCGACATACCTTTATAACTCTTAATTAAAGCCACAGATATTTACAATTTGACAATTTATAATTTAACGTCGGCGAGGATTTTCTGCGTGGCGCCAGTCATCTGCTTGACGTAAGCACCAGACTGCCGGCCAGCCTCATCTATGGTCTGTGGCTGGTCGATAAAGCGCTGCATGATACGGCAGAAGTCATCCGAACTGGTGATTTCCTGTCCTCCGCCACAAGCCTTCAGACCCTGCGCCTCCTGGAAACGCTGGTTATTTGGACCGAAAATGACAGGTACGTCCCAGACGGCAGCCTCCAAAGTGTTATGGATGCCTACACCAAAGCCACCACCAACGTAAGTTACACAAGCATAGCCATATATGCTGCTGAGCAATCCAAAGCAATTGATGATAAGTACTTCTGCCTCTTGGACATTGTCTTCGGTGGCATCGGTATAACGCACTACTTTACGACCTGCCAGTTGGTGCTCTATCTGTTGCAGGTGGTCTTCACCAATGACGTGAGGAGCGATGATGAGTTTCCAGTCCTTATGCTTGTTGAAGAATGGAATGAAGATGTCCTCGTCAGGTTGCCATGAAGAGCCGGCCACAAAAACTTTTGAGGGTTGGCAGAATGCTTCTACAACCGGCAGCTGTTTGGCGGCAGCCTTAATCTGCAACACGCGGTCAAAACGGGTGTCTCCGACAACGGTGACATTATGGATGCCCAATTTTGCCAACAACTGAAGACTCACTTCATTCTGCACATAGAAGTGGGTAAAGCACTTTAGCACGCGACTATACTGCTTACCATACCAGCGGAAGAAAACCTGGTCTGGACGGAAAATGCTGGAAACACTGTAAACCGGCACATTGCGGTGCTTCAGGATGTGCAGATAGTTATACCAGAATTCATACTTGATGAAGAACGCCATGACAGGCCTTACTGTACGCAGGAAGCGACGGGCGTTGGTGATGGTGTCTAACGGCAGGTAGCAGATGATGTCGGCACCAGAATAGTTCTTACGTACCTCATAACCCGACGGCGAGAAGAATGTCAGCAAGATCTTGTATTCCGGATGCTCGCTGCGCAACTGTTCCATAAGCGGACGACCCTGTTCGAACTCACCCAACGAGGCGGCATGGAACCATACATATTTGGCATTAGGATCTACCTGTTCACGCAGAATGCGAACAGCCTCGCGCTCTCCACGCCACATCTTGCGCACCTTCTCATTGAAGAAGCTCGCAATAATGACGCCTAACTGGTAGATATAAATGATTATATTATACAATGTGTCTCGTTATTTCTTTATTACGTTATTACGACCCAAGAACCTCAATGGCGTGCTGCATGCGGCGCAGGGTCTCCTCTTTGCCGAGGAAGGCAGAAAGTTCGTACATATCAGGTCCCTGACCTGTGCCAACCAGGGCAATGCGCCATGCGTTCCAAGGTTTGAAACCCACCTGCTCCACCCATGGGTCGATGACGGCCTTTTGGCCTTCCACGCTCCAGTCGTTGATGGTTTCCAGCACAGCTTGCATCTGGCGCATCTGCTCTGCCGTATGCTCATTCCAGTTCTTGCGGATAAATTTGTCACCCTCCCTGTCAAAGTCGGTGGGAGCCACGAAGAAGAACTTCGTAAGCGGCCAGAGGTCACTGGGGAAGGAAATGTTGCGCTTTCTGGTGTTGCCCTGCTTGTCTGTCACTTCAATGACCTTGGTTTTCATCATACGCACCACTTCAGCTTCTTGCTCGGCAGTGGCTGTAATGCCATTCTCCTTCAGCACCTTGTCGAAGGCTGGACACCAGTCGCTGTCAGGACGCTGCAAGAGATACTGGCGGTTGAACCATTCTGCCTTCATAAAGTCAAACTTGGCACCATTCTTCGAGCACTTGGAAATGTCGAACAGGTTGACCATCTCGTCGAGTGTCATCATTTCCTGATCGTTACCAGGACTCCAGCCCAGCAGAGCCAGGAAGTTAATGACGGCCTCGGGCAAGTAGCCTTGCTCGCGATAGCCTGAGCTGACTTCGCCCGTCTTGGGATCATGCCATTCCAAGGGGAATACGGGGAAGCCCAGCTTATCACCGTCGCGCTTGGAGAGCTTGCCGTTGCCGACGGGCTTGAGCAACAGCGGCAGGTGGGCAAACTGCGGCATGGTATCTTCCCAGCCGAAGGCACGATAGAGCATAACGTGCAGCGGTGCCGATGGCAACCACTCCTCACCACGAATGACATGCGAAATCTCCATCAAGTGGTCGTCAACAATGTTGGCCAAGTGGTAGGTCGGCAGCTCGTCGGCACTCTTGTAGAGCACCTTGTCGTCGCAGATGTCGCTCTTGACACGCACCTCGCCACGGATGAGGTCATTGACAAGAATTTCCTGACCTTCCTCCACCTTGAAGCGTACCACATACTGCTGACCCTCAGCGATGAGTCGATCTACCTCCTCCTGAGGCAGCGTCAGCGAGTTGCGCATCTGACTGCGGGTATGGCAGTCATACTGGAAATTCTGTATCTCGGCACGCTTTGCCTCCAACTCCTGCGGGGTGTCAAAAGCAATGTATGCCTTGCCGGCATCCAGCAGTTGCTGTACATATTTTTTATAGATGTCTCGACGCTCGCTCTGGCGGTAGGGACCTTTGTCGCCACCAAACGACACGCCCTCGTCGAACTTGATGCCAAGCCACTTGAACGACTCTATGATATACTCCTCGGCACCAGGCACGAAACGCGTGGAGTCGGTATCTTCAATACGGAAAACCAGGTCGCCGCCATGCTGACGGGCAAACAGATAATTATATAAAGCGGTACGTACGCCGCCAATATGCAAAGCCCCTGTAGGACTCGGTGCAAAACGCACTCTTACTCTTCTTTCTGACATATTTTTATTATTTTAGGTGCAAAGTTACAAAATAATTATGAATTATGAATTATGAATTATGAATTATTTAGTATCTTTGCACGGTAAAAGCGAAATTGATTACTCTTTATCCGCAAATGAACAGTCTGAACATCAAAGAGAACATAGCCTGGCGTGACATTCTGACGCGCGTCCTTCCCGTCATTGTCACCGTCATCATTGTCGTATGGGCCATGCCTCACGACAATAGCAGCATCTTCCACGTAGAAAAAGGCAAACCTTGGAAATATGCCGAGTTTACAGCTCCCTTCGACTTCGCCGTCATGAAGTCTGAAGAGGCCATCAAACACGAACGTGACAGCGTGATGCGGGAATACGAGCCTTATTATCGTTTGCATGAGGAGACGGAAATCCAGATGGTCAATAAGTTTGCCCAAGACTATGCCGACGGCATTGCCGATGTGCCTAACGATTACATCAGCGTCATTTCCAACCGTCTGCATAGTCTCTACCGCCAAGGCATTATGGAGTCAAAGGAGTATGACGAACTGTACAGCGACACCTCCAGTATGATACGCGTGGTCAGCAACAAGGAGGCCACCAGTGTATCCATCATGGAAGTCTATTCACAGAAAAAAGCATACGAACAACTGTTTCAGGACGGTATGCTCTCACCTTATAGGGCGCAACTGCAAAAGTGCAACCTTAACGATTACATTGTGCCAAACCTGATTTACGACCGTGAGCGCAGCGAAACCAGCAAGAATGAACTGTTAGCGAGCATCCCACTGGCCAGCGGACTGGTGCAGACAGGACAGAAGATAGTGGACCGCGGCGAAATAGTCACCGACCGCACCTACCACATCATCGAGTCGTACATGAAGGAGAACGACCGTCGCAATCAAGACCGCACACAAAACCGCATCTCACAGTTGGGACAGGTGCTCTACGTCGCCATCCTCATGATATGCTTCACCTTCTACCTCATCCTCTATCGGAAGGACTATCTTGAGAAGCCGCGCAGCCTCGCCATGCTCTATACGCTAATCATCATCTTCTCACTGCTGACGGCGCTGTTTGTCAGAAGCACCTTCATTCACGTCTATATACTGCCCTACGCCATGGTGCCCATATTCATACGCATCTTTATGGACTCCAGGACAGCCTTTATGACGCACTTCACAATGATACTCATCTGCGCCATCATGCTACAGGATCCGTTCGAGTTTGTCGTTGTCGAGACTGTGGCAGGCATCGTGGCCATCAACTCCCTGCGCGAACTCTCCCAGCGCTCACAGCTCTTCAAGTCGGCCATCAGCATTACCATTTCCTGCATAGCCGTCAATCTGACCTTCGACTGGACCCAGGCTACGGCACTCACCATGATAGACTACCGTACCTACAACTACCTGATAGTAAACGGTATCGCACTACTCTTCGCCTATCCATTGCTCTATCTCATCGAGAAGGCCTTTGGATTTACCAGCGACATCACCCTCATTGAGCTCTCTAACACGAACAATGAACTGCTCCGTCGTATGAGCGAAGTAGCCCCAGGTACCTTCAACCATTCCATCCAGGTGGCTAACTTGGCTGGCGAGATAGCCAACAAGATTGATGCCAGGGCCCAACTGGTGCGTACGGGAGCCCTCTATCACGACATCGGCAAATTGTCGAACCCCATCTACTTCACGGAAAACCAGTCGGGTATCGACCCACACGAGATGCTGACTGACATAGAGAGCGCACAGATCATCATCAGTCACGTGACGGAAGGCCTGAAGATGGCTGACAAATACAACCTGCCGAAGGTCATCCGTGAGTTCATCGCTACCCACCACGGTCTGGGCAAGGCCAAGTTCTTCTTTATCCGCTATAAGAACGAACATCCTGACGAACCCGTCGACGAACTGCTGTTCACCTATCCCGGTCCTAATCCCTACACCCGCGAACAAGCTTGTCTGATGATGGCCGACACCGTGGAGGCCGCATCACGTTCCCTGCCCGACTACACCGAGCAGTCTATCCGTCAGTTAGTGGAAAAGCTCATCGATACCCAGGTTGCCGAGGGTTACTTCCGCGAGTGTCCTATTACGTTCCGTGACATCCAGTATGCCAAGACCGTACTCATAGAAAAACTGAAAACGGTCTATCATACTCGCGTCAGTTATCCTGACGAAAAGAAGGCGTGAACGCGATAACAAAGTGAGGCTAAAAACTGGTGTTTGCGAACACAATTTCTGCACATTTTCGCTCATTTGAGCAGAAAATGTGCAGGTTTTAGTTAATATTCTTTAATTCATCTTGCACTTTTGCAGCTGTTTTGTGCAATAGCATTACCTTTGCAGCCGTTTTTAGATAATTTTTGTTTAAAAGATGAAAAAGATTGTATTCTCAGTGATTGTTTTCACGATGACGGTGACAAGTGCCTTGGCTGGCGGTATACTCACCAACACCAACCAAAGTGTATCATTCCTTAAGAACCCTGCACGTGATGCAGCCATCGGATTGGACGGTGTCTACTCGAATCCCGCTGGTGTGGCCTTCATGAATGACGGCTTCCACATAGCCTTTAACTGGCAGTACGCACACCAGACTCGTACCATCAACTCTACTAATCCGGTCTTTGCATTGGGCAAGAAGAACGGCGGTCTTAGCGTTAAGGAATTCGAGGGTGTAGCCGATGCTCCTGTGATTCCCTCGCTGCAAGCTGCCTATAACAAGGACAACTGGAGCATTCAGCTCAACATGTCGGTGCCTGGTGGTGGCGGTTCGTGTGAGTTTTCCGATGGTCTGGGTTCCTTCGAGAGCGTTGTAGGCAACATTGCCGGCATGCTGAAACCATTGGGCGCTCAGGGTTACGACATGAACGGATATATGAAAGGCCGCCAGTATTATTATGGTGTACAGGTGGGTGCCGCTTATAAGTTTTATCCTAACCTGTCTGTCTATGGTGGTCTGCGCCTGCTCTACGGCGACGCCACCTATAAGGCCAAGATCAGCAACATCGAGGTAAAGACCGAGGGCGGCTATGTGGACTTCGCCGACTACTTACAGGGCGCCTCAACCACTATCAACAATGGTTTGGAGCAAGTGAACGCTGGCATCGCCAAGTATGAGGCCGCGGGAGTGCCCGTTCCTGCCGAACTGCTGGCCAAGCAGGCTCAGTTGGAGAACACAAAGACCAGTCTGAACCAGTTGCAGAAGTACGCCCAAGGCGTTAACCTGCTGTGTAACCAGGACGGTCTGGGCATCGCCCCCGTCATCGGTATAGACTATAAGTTAAAGAACTTCAACTTCGCCGCCAAGTATGAGTTCAGGACACAAATCCGCATGAAGAACGAGTCGACGGTCAATGAAGCCAGCGAGATTGCTGCCGTCAACAAGTTCCGCGACGGTGAGAAGGTTAACGAGGACGCCCCAGCCATGCTGTCTGTCGGTGCCCAGTGGAAACCCGTCGATGTGGTGTCGCTGAACATTGGCTGGCACTATTTTTTCGACAAGAATGCCAGCTGGTATAACAACTCGCAGGACCTGCTCGACCACAACACCAATGAGTTTTTAGCTGGTGTCGAGTGGGACGTGACTGACCGGTTGAACGTCTCGTGTGGTGGACAGCTGACACGCTACGGACTGTCGGACCAGTACATGAACGACATGTCGTTTGTGGCTAACAGCTACAGCATCGGTCTTGGTTTCAGCTACAAAGTGAAGGACAACATCATGCTCTCTGCCGCCTACTTCCAGACCAACTACGAAAAGTATAACCGCGAGAACTATCCCTCAGAGGGCATCAGCGACTCGTTCACCCGTACTAACTACGTGCTTGGTCTCGGTTGCCAAGTCGACTTCTAACCTAGAAAAGTTGAAGAAATCCTCAGGAAAACTTGACGTTCTCCTGAGGATTTTCTCCATTCTTATACGCAAAGGCAATTGGTCGTTAACCTAACGGCCAGTTCGAACTTTTACTTCATCATAACCTTACGTGTGCTTCCATCGCTCATCTTGACAATGTTGATGCCCTGCTGCGGAGCGGAGAGCTTACGTCCGTCAAGACTATAGAAGACTGTCTCATTGGTCTTGCCGCCATTGACAGTGGAGATGCCTGTGATACCATCTACCCTTGCCTTGCCCACATTGGCAATGCTACCCGTGCTGTCGATGAGGATGGCGATAACGTAGATCTGGTCTTTCTGCAGGGCATTCTTCAACTTCGTAGAGGTGGGAAGATCCATTGAATAGCTGACCTCTGCTGTTTCACCAGCGGCAATTGTCTGTGCAGGCACCTTGTTTGAGCCGCCGACATATGAGCTGGCAATGGCTACGTCGTTGAAGGTGGGATAGAATGATGCGCCTAAGTCATAGAGGAACTTCAAGTCATCGGGCAGACTTTCTTTGGTAATGCTTGTCTGACTAGAATAGACAGAACTGTAGTAGTTGGCCTGGTTCCATCCTGTACCCGAACCCTTCAGACCGTCGGCAACCAGTACAAACTCTAACTTATAAGTACCCTCGAACAACGGACGGAGTTTGGCTTTGGCATCCACCTTTGTGAAGGCTTCGTCGAAGGTGCCGCTGACCTGAACGTCAGCCAATCCAGGAATAGCCATTTCTGACTCCATCGTATTGTAAATGCCAGTGTTTGTAGCATAGTAGGGATCCACTTCTCCACCACGGTTGACACGAGCCGAAGGAGCACCACCAAAGTTAAGCTTGGCATAATTGTTTTTAGCTATAAACATGGCATCGCTAGTCTGTGACTTACCAGCTGGAATATATTGATGTATGGCTACACCGACAAAACGGCCGCCGTAGGCTTCACGCATATTTGCCATACCGACATGACCACGCGGACACCAGCCGCATTCTATACCAGTAAACTGTTCTACAAGGACATTGCGGCTGATGATTTCGCTGACGGTAAACAGCGTGAACTTGGCCGTCTTGTCGTCAGCCAGGTTTTCCTTGCCGTTAACCTTGGTGATGGTCAGTGTTTTTTCTTTCTTGCCTTGAACGCCATCGGCGGGAATGGCAACAACCATGCGGCCCTTTGAGAAACCTTCAAGAGCGGGGTCTATATCGACATGGCTCTCAGCACTGGTGAAATCGTCGGTTGTGATGGTGTAGTCAATGCTGGAGACGGGGTCGCCACCTTGATTCTCCACAGCAAAGATGGCACTTACGCCAGTACCAACCTCCGCATAGACGGGACCGAAGTCGGAGGGTGTCACCATATTGGTGGGAAATTCGCCCTTAAGCAGCACTTGCAGGTACAGATTACCAAACTCCGAAGTCAGATCACTCCAGTTGGGACTGTTAGTCTCAGCCCTGAGGAAGAAAGCGTTGCTGACGCCACTCTCGCTAAAGAACAACACTGGGTATGCATCATCTTGGTATTCAACCTTCGTAATGGTGAACGAATAGCCGACATAGACACCCTCGGCAGGAATGGTGTAAGGTGTGGTAAGAGGCACGTCAATCTGAATGCTGCCAAGTTCTGAAGCAGGGACATCAACAACCTGCAGGCAATTGTCGGTGTCAATGGCTGACGGTTTCTGACTGGCAATCCAAACCTTGACATTAGTGACATTGGGGGCAAACATTCCAATACGGATAGCATCGATGGTCTTACCTCCGGCAATTTTATGATTGCCAGGAACGAAGATGGCACAATGATAGGTGTCAGCCGCCGTCACGCCTACGTTTGACAGACTGCTATAGTTCTTTGAATAACCCCACCAGACTTGGTTGGATCCGGGTTCGATAACAGCTCGCTGTGCCCTGTTGGATACAGCATTCTTAAACGGTGCTTTTTGAAGCACTTGTGCCTGCATACTCAGCACACCAACGGTGGCGAGCATGACGAGAAGAGTAAATACTTTTTTCATAAGCTAATGTTGATTATTTATTAATGTGTTTAACTGTTTTTCCATTGGAAAGGCGGCTGATGCTAATTCCCTGATGGGGGGCAGCGACGTGCTGGCCTTGCAGGTTATAGCTGTCAGTAACGGTAACGTTGCGCTTCTGACTGTCGATGTGGGCAGGGTCGGCATAGTTGAAAACGATGTTCACAGCAGGACCGTCGGCTTTTTTGAGACCTAAGGTATTAAGCACTTCAATGGTCAGCCGCACCTTGCAAGTGCCGTAACCGTCAGGGAACCATTCGCACAGCAGACTGCGTTTCATGCCTGCGCCCAAGCTACCTGCGGTAGTTGCGTATTCTCCAGCCTCACTACGTGTGATGCAATTCTCTGGGAAACAAATCTGGAACATGCCGTTGTCGATGGTCTCGATGTTGTAGACCATACGGATAGAAGCAGTAGCCTCCGTGGTGTTCTTGACGGAAAGTCCGGTTTTGATGCAGTTTCCAAGAAAAACGTCCTCCACCAGCGTCTGGCAGTTGAGTGTTGTGCCATTGGCCACTACGTTGCCGCCTTCATCAACGAACTGGAAGGTATTGTCCTGCGCCATAGCACATGCAGTGGTCAACAGAAACAAAACCAGCGTAAATAGTTTCTTCATAAGCATTCTCTCAATTATCAATCTTTATTCTTTTATTCTTTTAATCTTTTATTCTTTTATTCTTTTATTTTTCCCTTCACTGCCTGCAGCACGCCCTGGTTGTTATAGACGAAAGCCACAACATTAAGGTTTGCAGGGTTCCACGACGGATCAACAACCTGCGTATGGTTGGTTGTCTTTGTTTCGCCCTCCTGAAGCTCGAAGTCTTCGCCCCACGTACCGTTTACTGCCACACGGAACACATGGTTATGCACATACTGGCTGTTAGCCGAACCGTCAGGCATGAGCTGCATCGCTGTGATGCCATCCTCCACCAGCCAGACCTGTAGCTTACCTTTGGTGCTGCCGTCAGTACCTGTCATCGTCAGACGGATGCCAACCTCGTTGTCTTGTATGGACACCTCAGCCTTCATTGACAAGGGAGCGGGACGTGAGAGTTCTGTCTTAACAGCCGCTGGCCAGTCGGTGTAGTTGACGGCACCATGACGGTTGACCAACCCTACAGGCTGATATTCCAGTTGCCAATGGTTATAGTACTCATTGCCCACATCAGTAGCCAGACCAATAATTGTGTTGTTACCTGCAAAACCCAACGGACCGCTATGGATGCCCACGGAAATCAGTATGGAGTCTCCATACTCCTGTTGCAATTGCTCAATCACCTCAGTACCTCGCGGACAGTTGATGCAGCGCTGGCCCGTAAAGTCCTCAAGCAGCACACAACGCTGGACAGGATCTGGCTTCACGTAAATAAGCCGGTCAGCCTCGTCGATGTGGCTGCAGGCTCCACATATAAATAATAAAAGTAATGAAAGAAATGTCATTATCATTCCTTCATTTCTCATTTTTATTTCTTTCATTACTTTCATTTCATTCATTTTTTTCATTATACAACAATCAGAAATTATAGTTGTACGACAGGCTGACGCCCTTGCTGGCAGGCACATAGCGGCAGACGCCACCTGAACAGTTATAGCCGGCACGTGTCCGTCCATAGCCCAGTTGAAGGCGATGGGCACCTGTGCTGAACGCCACTCCACCCTGATAGTAGTGAAGCTCTGTCTCGCCAGCATTATACATGTCGCTGACGGAAAGCATCCAGTGGGGAGCTAACGACAGTTCCACGAGTCCATAGAGCCAGTCGCCCTGGTCGTCAGCCGTCGTCAGATACTGCACTTCGGCACGCAGAGCCGTCTTGGGTGCCAGCTGGTATTTGCCGTCAGCGATGAAGATGTTGCTGCGCACCATACCTCCCTCACCTTCGACGATGGTCTTATTGTAGCGCTGGTTCATATACATCAGCGTCAGGCGGAAGTCTTTCGTCCAACGACGTGTCAGCTGGACGTCAATATCTTGATAGAACGTCTCACCTTCCCAGCGGACATGCGAGAAGTTAAGCTTCAGATTCATGCCATACTTGCCGCCCAGTGCCGTCTTACGCTTGAAGTTATAGCCTGCCTCAGCCTGCCAAGCCCACTCACCACCAGCCAATTGTGTGGCATAGGGATAGAGGGCTGCCAGGGCGTAGGTATGTTCCTGTGTGAAAGCCGGCAGGTGGTTGATGGACGACGAGGTTCCTATCATCGAACGACGGCTGCGGAACGACATGTTCTCGCTGCGCTTGGCCTGAAGGAGCAGACTCAACCCTTTCTGGGAGTAAGAGCCTGAGAACAAGGCGGTAGTCCCTTTGTCGTAATTATATTGGTTGTCGAACGATGGATCCTGTGTCTTCTGTGCATACTCAGCCAGCAGGCTCCACGGACCTTTGTTCAATGTAGCTCGAACGTCCCATGCATTGACATACTCTGGCAGGTTTAGCTTGTGGGTGGAATCCACGAAGATGTTCTCCTGACTCTCATATTTGTTGACCCATGAAGCACCTAACGTCAGACCCGTTTCCGACTTCTGCAAGGCTGGTATCCACTCGTTGAGTGCCACCTCGGCATCGGCACCGCTCACCAGCGACTTGTTCCACTTCCAGTAGCGGCGCTGTTTGCCAGACAGGGCTTTCAGGGTGACACCCTTCAGGGGCTTTACCACCAACCTGCCACCCAACAGCGAGTTGTCGATACCCAAGGAGCGTTCCTCGTAGGTACGCAGGATGAGTCCTGAACCAAACTGCTCATAGAACGTGCCTGCCGTCAGTTCAGCACAGCCCAGACGTCCCTTGACCCAGAAGTGGGGAACGCCCCATCCTTCGAAGTCGCGCTCGAAACCTGGCAGGGGGTGCTCCAAGTACTCCATGCGCACCCCGGCATCGACATAATGGCTCTGCAGCTGCAAGTCAACGTATGTGTTAGTCAGCAGGTCGTCCGTCTTCTCTGCACCTATCTTCTCGTCACGCTGTGGAAGCAGTACGTCGCTCTGGATGGTACCATGCAACGAAATCCCATTCCCTGACTGTTTGTCAGAGATTTGTTCTTGGGCAGCAAGTGCCAGAGAACAGAACAACGCCGTCAGCGAGAGTAGCAGTCTCCTCATTTATTTTTTGATTAATGTACGGACTTTTTCTATCAGTTCCGACTCTTCACCGTCGGTATAGCCGTTATGGCGGTAGACGATATTCCCCTGTCCGTCGACAATGAGCACGTAGGGAATCACCTGAATGCCTAACGCACGCTTCAGGTCGCCATTGGGGTCGAGCAGCACGTCGTACTCCCAGTTGTGGTTGTCAACCAGCGGCTTCACCTTATTTATATTCTGGGCCTGGTCGATGGATACGGCAAAAATGCGTACGCCAGTCTCCTGTCGCCAGTCGTCATAGACCTCACTGATGGCGTCGAGCTCACGGTTACAGGGTTTGCACCACGTGGCAAAGAAATCGATAATGAAAGGTTTGCCGCCGTTGTTCAGAGTATCTACACTAACAGCCTTGCCCTCCATCGTCTTCAGCGTCACGCTGGGGAGCTGGGCATAACCTGTCAAAGTACATGCCATCATCAAGGCAAACAAACAAAAGCGTATTTTCTTATTCATCGTTATTTTGACTAATTAATAATTTCAGCTGGCAAAGGTACTAAAAAGAATTGAAAATTAATAATTGAAAAATGAAAATTTTCAATTTACTTCACAGCGGGTCAACGTCGTAGTAAACCTGCAGGGAGGCATAACGCTTGTCGGAGAGCATCTGCGACTGGGCCAACAGCAGGTATTCGCGGACTCGTTTCATATCGATGCCCAACTCTAACTTGAGTACCAGCTTGCGGATGTTCTGCTGCTTCACCTTGGCGACAGAGGGCTTGTCGGGACCTAACACACGTGAGCCGAACCATTGGCGCAGGCGGGAGCCCAGTTCGGTGGCTGCAGTCTGGACGGTACTCTCATGACGGTGCTTCAGGAAGACATAGATCAGATGTGTATAGGGCGGATAGCGGAACGCCTGACGCTCGGCAATGAGATGGCGGTAGAGGGCGCCGTAGTCGTTGTTCACCACGTGACTGATGACGGGCAGGTCTTTCTGCTTGGTCTGAAGGATGACGAGTCCGCGTTTCTTCTTCCGTCCTGCACGTCCGCTGACCTGTGCCATCATCATAAAGGCATGCTCGTAGGCTCGAAAGTCGGGCATGTTGAGCATGACGTCGGCATTGACAATACCCACCACGGATACGTTGTCGAAGTCGAGTCCCTTGCTGATCATCTGCGTGCCGATGAGGATGTTGGTGCGTCCAGCGCCGAAGTCGCTGATAATGCGTTCGTAGGCATTGCGAGTTCTGGTGGTGTCCAAGTCCATACGGGCAATGCGGGCTTCAGAGATTTTAGCGCCATTTTCTGACTTCAGGTCGGCAATTGCAACGCCACACTCTGACTTCAAGTCAGAGAATGCCTCGCGAACCTGTCCTTCTATCTTCTCCGTACCATAGCCTCGTGTACGCAGGTCGGTGGAGCCACAACAAGGACACTCGGTGGGCACGCGGTAGGTAAATCCGCAGTAGTGGCATGTCAACTGGTTCAGTTGGCGGTGCAGGGTGAGCTTCACGTCGCAATGCTGACACGTGGGAACCCAGCCGCACTGGCTACACTCTATCTGAGGAGCATAGCCGCGACGGTTCTGGAAGAGGATGACCTGCTCGCCATGAGCCAAAGCCTCACGCATACGCATTAATAAAAGAGGTGAGAACGGTCCCGCCATCATCTTGCGGCGTTGCAAGTCGGCAATATCTACCACCTGTATCTCGGGCAGCTCGATACCCTTATAGCGCTCCTTCAGCTCCACCAGACCGTACTTTCCCGTCTTGGCGTTATGATAGCTCTCTAACGACGGCGTGGCAGTACCCAGGAGAACCTTTGGTTCTTCCTTTTCATTCCTTTCATTTCTTTCATTCCTTTCATTTCTTTCATTCCTCATTTGCGCCGCCATCATGATGGCTGCGCTTCTTGCATGGTATCTCGGCGCAGGGTCTTGCTGCTTGTACGACGTCTCATGCTCCTCGTCGACGATGACTAGCCCTAAGCGCTGGAAGGGCAGGAAGACTGCCGAACGGGCGCCGAGGATGATGTCGTAGGGGTTCTGCGAAAGCTGCTTCTGCCAGATTTCCACACGTTCAGCGTCGCTGTACTTGGAGTGATAGATGCCTAACCGGTTGCCGAAGATGCGCTGCAGGCGCTGCATCATCTGGACGGTCAGGGCTATCTCAGGCAACAGGTAGAGCACCTGTTCCTTGCGCTCCAAGGCACGCTGGATGAGGTGGATGTATATCTCCGTCTTGCCCGAACCCGTGACGCCATGCAACAGGGTGACGTCTTTCTTCATCATCGACATGAGGATGCTGTTGTACGCCTCCTGCTGGGCCGTACTCAGCGGCTGAATGAGTTCCGGCCGATAGTCGCCGCCATGGTTCAGGCGTCCCACCTCCACCTCGTAGCACTCCAGCATCTGGCGTTTCTCCAACTGCTTAATGGTATCAGCCGACGCCTGCGAAGCGTTCATCAACTCTTCCTTCGTCACTTCAGCCACCTCCACATTCATCATTCCACACTCCTCATCGATTGCGTCCCACTTCGACAGGGCCAGATACTCCGTAAAAGCCTTCAGCTGCTTGGGCGAACGGGCCAGCACGTTCAGCGCAATATGGAGGGCGGTGACGTTCTGGTATTGTGGCGTCAGACGGATAAAGGTCTCCGTCTTGGGCCGATAGCCATCCTCCGCCTTCAGACCGCCAGGCAGCGCAGCCTTATAGACCTCGCCGATGGGCGACAGGTAGTAGTCGCCTATCCATTGCCAGAGCCTCAGCTGCCGTTGGGTCACGATAGGCGTCACGTCCAACACTTCGGCAATATCCTTCACCTCGTAGCCCTGCGGCTTGACGTCGTGCAGACGGGCCACAATACCCACATACATCTTGCTCCGCCCAAAGGGAACAACCACGCGACAGCCCACCTGAACCGTCATGCCCTGAGGCACGGCATAGGTGAACGTCCCCATCAGGGGCACAGGCAATATAAGGTCGGCATACGTCATCGGATGGCAAAATTACGAAAAATTCCCCAAACCGCCAAGCGATTCGGGGAATTATATTTATCTAACGACCGATTTGGGTTTAGTCGTGTCGCGCAAAAGACAACGAGATTCAATGCGCTTCCATTCCCCCTTTGCGCCTTGGTCTCTTCTGGATACTCGAAGCTCAAGTCGTCGGACGACTCAAGCGAATAATAGAAGCCCTCAACGCTCTTTTTCACTCCGATCGTCGCCACTCCGTTCTCGACCTTGAACGGCACGACCTGCTCGCCGTTCTTCCCGACACCGGAACCGATTGCCGCCGCCGAAGGCTTGATCAGCACGCGAACGCCAGTATCGGTCTTCTCAAGCCCGTAGTTTACCCTTGCGACATACTCACTGCCGCGCCAGCGAAGTCGGTTGTCATTAACCGACAGGTCCGACAAGGCTACCTCTTTCGGGAGCGCGATTACCTCGCCCGCCTTGGCGTCATTCAAGGCTTCCTCGATGATCTCGCCAATGCAGTCCTCGTCGCCGTACACGACATTGCGCCATGCGGGGTCAGTCGCTATCGGCTCGTTCGCGTCGAAGACGATTACCGCGCTTTCCTCAACCGTTGCGCCGGGCTGCGCATCACTTTGGAGTCTCACGCGGAATGATACATGCCCTTCCCCGCAACCCGTAGAGTCGTTTGGCGGAAGGAAGCCGTCCTCCGCCCGATCCGGGAAGCCGTCGGCCGTGGTTTCGTCCCATGAGCGCAAGTACCAGACGACGGAGCCGTCCTTGATCGACACCTTTGCCTTAACCCTTGTCGTTCCGTCCGACAGGGCAAAAGGGGACGAACCTTTTCGCTTCCCTTACAGTGATGTAGTCACGCTGTGTCCTACCGCGATCTCGCCATGCAGCAAGTTCTCCCAGTCTAGCCATGCGT
>JAEEVT010000034.1 GCA_016291005.1 Prevotella sp.
TCGAGCACGTTGCACTTCACATGAACGTAGTTCTCGATGCCGGCAGCCTTCAGGTCCTCCATGCAAGCAGGAGCACCAGCTACGACGAACATGGCACGACCATTCAAGTACTTGAAGGCAGGGATAGCGTACTCTGCATACTCATCATCAGAAGAGCAGATGACCACGATATCAGCTCCTGCCTCGAGCGCAGCATCAACACCTTCCTCAACGGTCTTGAATCCGAGGTTGTCAATCACCTTATAACCAGCGCAAGCCAGGAAGTTGCACGAGAACTGTGCACGAGCCTGACGCATAGCCAGATTACCGATAGTCAACATGAATGCCACAGGCACCTTCTTAGCCTTCTCCGTTGTCAGGCGCAGGGTCTCGAAGTCAGAAGCCATACGGCTGATCTTCAGGGCAGGCACGTCAGCATCGCCAGCATGGGTTGCGACACAGTCAGCAGGAGCCAATGGTTCTTTGCCTTCGCTCTTCTCGGTGAAGTTCGGGAACTGGTTGGTACCCAGCAGGAACTCCTTTCTCTTGGCAGCATCACCGTGACGCTTGACGTTCGTGGCGTTGATATCCTCCTGAATAGTACCCTTCTTGACGGCCTCCAGGAAACCACCCTCGTCCTCCACTTTCAGGAACAGCTTCCAAGCCTCCTGTGCCAGTGCGTCGGTGAGGTGTTCGATATAATACGAACCTGCTGACGGGTCGACGATACGGTCGAAGTGAGCCTCCTCCTTAATCAGTAACTGCTGGTTACGGGCGATACGCTCGCTGAACTCGTTGGGTTTCTCATAAGGCGCATTGAACGGCGTGACCACCATCGAGTGAACACCACCGAGGGCAGCACTCATGGCCTCCGTCTGCGAACGCAGCAGGTTGACGTAGCTATCAAACACAGTCTGGTTGTACGTCGATGTCGAGGCGTTGATAATCATCTTGCATGCGCAGTCGCACTTGGGCTCGTATTGCTTCACAATCTGTGCCCACAGCATGCGGCAGGCACGGAACTTGGCAATCTCCATGAAGTAGTTCTCCGAGATGCCCATGTAGAACTTGATTTTCTTTGCAGCCAAATCAACGTCCACGCCAGCATCCACCATCTGCTGCAGATACTCGTTACCCCAAGCTAAGGCGTAACCCATTTCCTGCACGATATATGCACCGGCATTGTTCAGCAGGTCGCTGTGTACCATCACGCAACGCAGGTTGGGATAGTCCTTCAGCTTCTCCACCAGCTTCGGCATGTCAGGCAGCAGGAACGACGAGTCCTTGCCCTTCATCAGCATGCGCTCGATGGGGTCGAAGCCCACACCACCGACAATCTTCTCCTTGTCATAGCCCATCTTCTCGAAGTAGGCCACCAGCAGGTCAGTCAGTTCGAGAGCGTGGCGCAGACAAGCGCGGTAGCTCACCTCGACAATGTCGAGGCGGATGTCCTTGAGCAGCGCGTCGATGTACTCGGCACTCACCTCATCGTGCCCCAGCTTGAAGCCGATAGAGTCGACGCCCTTCATCAGCAGGTCGAGCGCCTTCTTGTTGGCTGCCACTGGGTCGCCGCCTACAACGACGTTCTGGCGGACGTACCACTCGTTAGAGTCTTTCTTGTTGCCGCGGACGAACGGGAACTCGCCAGGCAGAGCGTCGGGGGTCTTCAGGTCCTTCAGGTCCTCGAGGCGGTAGAAAGGCTGCACGTTAAAACCTTCATTTGTTCTCCACACGAGGCGCTTCTGGAAGTCGGCCCCCTTCAAGTCTACCTCAATCTTGTCCAACCACTCTTGTTTGGTAGGCGCGGTAAACTCGGTGAAGAGTTTCTCTTTGTTTGCCATAAATGTTAAACGTTTGTATTATTATAATAAGTATTAGAGTTTCCAATCGGCAAAGGTAGTAACTTATTTCCTAACAAACGAACTTTTTAATATTTATTTCATCTTTATACACCTTCGAAGTGTGAAAGAAACAAAAAGGACGAAATTAATTGCACAAAGTTGCTTGTATTGCGCAATTTCTTTGTATCTTTGCACCCGATTTTCGCGATAGTTTGTTATGGAATCATTTCATTGGCTAAAAGATTTGTTCACGACGACAGATTCGGTGGCGCATATTGCGTTGCTTTATGCCGTAGTGATTGCCGTTGGTGTGTACTTAGGGAAGATTAAGATTGGCGGCGTGTCGCTGGGAGTCACCTTCGTACTGTTTGCCGGCATCGTGGCTGGACATATCGGCTTCACGGCACCAACACCCATCCTAACGTTCGTACAGGACTTCGGACTCATCCTCTTTGTCTTCATGATAGGTATGCAGGTTGGTCCAGGTTTCTTTGAAAGCTTTGGTACTCAAGGTGTTAAGCTCAACGGACTGGCGGCGACAGCTATCCTACTGAACATCCTCGTGATGTTTGCCTGCTATTACATCTTCTTCGACACCAACAACAGCATGAACCTGCCGATGATGGTAGGTACGCTCTATGGTGCCGTAACGAATACCCCCGGTCTTGGTGCGGCCAACGAGGCCTTAGGCACCGTCTTCGGCAGCAACGCACCCCAGATTGCTTCAGCATACGCCTGTGCCTATCCGCTCGGCGTGCTGGGCATCATCGGCGCTATTATATTAATAAGGTACATATGTGGCATTAAGCTGGAAAAGGAAGAGAACCAGCTGAAGGCGATGGAAGAGACCAGTGCCGACAAGAAACCCTACAAGATGCACTTGGAGGTGACCAACAAATACCTGGAAGGCAAGACCCTGCTTCAGGTGCACGACTTCCTGAACCGCGACTTCGTGGTGTCACGTCTGGTACACAAGGGTGAGCTGATTATTCCTAACCGCGACACCGTCTTCCACGAGGGCGACCAGATGCTTATCGTGTGTGCAGAGGCTGACCAAGAGGCCATCACCGCCTTCATCGGTCCGAAGCTTGACATCGACTTCGAACAGCAGGACCAGCCTATGGTGTCGAAGCGCATCGTGATTACCAACCCCAAGATCAACGGCAAGACGCTGGCTTCGCTCCACTTCTCGAGCGTGCATGGGGTGAACGTAACCCGCCTGACCCGTCACGGGATGGATCTCTTTGCTTCGCCAACAATCCCACTGCAGGTAGGCGACCGCATTATGGTAGTAGGTCCTGAGGATGCCGTAGACCGCGTCGCTGGCAAGATGGGAAACAGTATCCGCAGACTGGATGCGCCCAATATCGCCACCATCTTCGTGGGCATCTTTATCGGCCTCATCTTCGGTTCCTTCCCGTTGGCAATCCCCGGAATGCCTGTCCCCGTCAAGCTCGGTCTGGCTGGTGGTCCGCTGATTATCGCCATCCTCATTGGCCGCTACGGCTATAAGATACATCTGGTAACCTATACCACCACGTCGGCCAACATGATGCTTCGCGAGATAGGACTGGTACTCTTCCTCGCGTCGGTGGGCATCAAGGCCGGAGCAGGGTTCTTCGAGACGGTCGTTGAAGGAGACGGACTGCTCTACGTGCTGACGGGCTTCCTCATCACCATCATACCCATCCTCATTATCGGTCCCATCGCCCGCCTGAAGTTCAAGTTCAACTACTTCCTCATTGCGGGAATGATAGCAGGTACCTATACCGATCCCCCTGCCCTGGCCTACTCTAACAGCATCTGCTCGAAAGAGGCCCCAGCACTGGGCTACTCGACGGTTTATCCGCTCGCGATGTTCCTCCGCATCTTCACCGCACAAATTGTGGTGCTCTTCTTCTGCGGTTAGCTCTCAACGGGACACTAAGACACTAAACAAGGAAATATTAATACACGTAACAACAATAAAGAAATGAAAAGATTCGCATTCTTGTCAGGTTTGCTCCTCGCATTAGCCTCACAGCCTGCGCTGGCTCAGATGGACGCCAGCATCAAGCTGAACGAGGTGATGACGACGAACGAGACAAGCCTGATTGACGAATACGGAGCACACAATGCCTGGGTGGAGATTGCCAACATCTCACACTCGACATACAATATCCGAGGCATGTACCTCACAACAGACCGCTCCGTACTCGACCGCAAGATGAGTGTACCCGAAAGGGTGAAACGCATGAGCCAGATTCCTAACGGCGACGAGCGTACCAACCTTAGCGGACAACAACTCATCGTATTCCAACTGAACAGCTTGCCCACTCAGGGCACACTGCACCTCTCAGTACCTGTGGACGCCGAGGAGCCTTTGTGGATAGCCCTCTACAACGGCAATGCCACCCAGCTCATCGACTCCATCACCGTCCCTGTGCTCAAAACCGACCAGTCTTTCGCCCGCATTGCCAATAACGGTACAGGACAGGACTGGGAAGTGAAGAGTGCCGACCGTGTGACGCCAGGCATCCAGAACCAGACCATCGTCAGCGAGTCGAAGGTAGCGAAATTCAAGCGCGAAGACCCCTACGGTTTCGGTATGGCCATTATGGCTATGGGCATTGTATTCTCCTGCCTCGCCCTGCTGTGGATTACATTCACGCTGTTTGGTATGGTGATGCGTCATGCAGAGACTGCCAAGAAAGTAGCCAACAAACAGCCCATCAAGCCCATCACGAAGACGGTGGAGAAGACCGTCGAAGTGGCTCATGCCACCAGTAACGTGCTTAAAGAAGGCTTCGACAAGCGTGGCATAGATATGGAGGTATATATGGCCGTCATCGGTCTGGCCCTGCGCCAATATGAAGATGATATCCACGATGTGGAGTCGGGTGTCATCACCATCAAGCCGAAAGATACGGGCTGGGACGACGAATACAGTCAGATGACCCATCTGCACGAGCCGCTGATACCCCTCAATCCTATGGAACAGCATATTCCCACAGGCCCGGAACTTCACTAAGAGTTGAGAAATGAGAAGTGATAAGAAACCTACTACCGTAATAGATAATAGACAAAGATGAAAACATATAAGTATAAAGTACAAGGCGTAGACTACGAGGTAGAAATCGCCGAAGTAGAAGGCAAAATCGCCAGAGTTAACGTAAACGGCATCCCCTTCGAGATTGAGATGCAGAAACCCATCAATGCTGCCAAACACCCTGCACTGGCCGCCACCAAGCGCACGGCATCAGCAACTCCAGCAGAAGCGCCCGCCGCTCCTGTTGCTCCCGCTGCACCTGTACAGCCTGCTCCCCAGGCCGCTCAGCCTGCTGCCCAGGCCGGAAGCGGCAATCCTGTGAAGGCTCCCCTGCCCGGCACTATCACAGCTATCAACGTCAAGGTTGGCGACACAGTAGCCGTCGGACAGGTGGTCATCATCCTCGAAGCTATGAAGATGCAGAACAACATCGAGGCTGAGCAGGCCGGTACCGTCACCAGCATCCTCGTCACACCTGGCGACTCCGTGATGGAGGGCGCCGTGATGATGACCATTGGGTAAGCGAAAAGTGAATAGTGAATAGTGATTTATTTCTTTAACCTATATAAAGTGTGGCACGCAATGCTACCGCAAGATTATGGGATTTACAAATTTCATCATAGAAAACTTCAATGAGTTCCTGACCTACACGGGCTTTGCCAACGTGACGGTAGGTAACCTCATCATGATAGTCGTGGGAGCCTTCTTCATCTGGCTCGCCATCAAGAAAGACTTCGAGCCGCTGTTGCTTGTTCCCATCGGACTGGGCATCATCCTCGGCAATATCCCCTTCCGTGCCGACGCAGGCCTGGAGATAGGTCTCTACGAGGACAACTCCGTGCTGAACATCTTCTATCAGGGTGTAAGACAGGGCTGGTATCCACCACTCATCTTCCTGGGAATCGGAGCGATGACCGACTTCTCGGCGCTTTTGGCCAACCCTAAACTGATGTTGATTGGTGCTGCGGCACAGTTTGGCATCTTCGGTGCCTACATGTTTGCTCTGGCGCTGGGCTTCGAGCCCAACCAAGCGGCAGGTATCGCCATCATCGGTGGTGCCGACGGACCGACGGCCATCTTCCTCTCGTCGAAACTGAGTCCAAACCTCATGGGCGCCATCGCCGTCTGTGCTTATTCCTATATGGCTTTGGTGCCGCTGATTCAGCCCCCTCTTATGCGTTTGCTGACCACCAAGAAGGAGCGTCTCATCAAGATGAAGCCTGCCCGCGAGGTCAGTCAGACAGAACGCATTCTCTTCCCCATCGTCGGTCTACTACTGACAACGTTCATCGTACCATCCGGTTTGCCCCTGTTGGGTATGCTGTTCTTTGGTAACCTGCTGAAGGAGAGTGGTAAGACTACCCGTCTGGCAAAGACGGCAGGTGCTGCCTTAAACGACATCGTAGTAATGCTGCTAGGTCTGACAGTAGGCTGTTCGACACAGGCCTCAGAGTTCCTGACAATGAACACTATTTATATCTTTGCCATTGGTGCTGGAGCTTTCATCATTGCCACGATGAGCGGCGTACTGTTCGTGAAGCTGATGAACGTCTTCCTGCCAAAGGACAAAAAACTGAATCCGCTGATTGGTAATGCCGGCGTGAGCGCCGTTCCTATGGCTGCCCGCATCTCCAACAACCTCGGACTGGAGTACGACCGTCACAACTTCCTGCTCATGCACGCTATGGGTCCCAATGTGGCAGGCGTCATCGGTTCAGCAGTAGCAGCAGGAGCCCTGCTTGGATTCTTGTCATAAATAAATCTTCTGGCAGCAAACTCACTTGCTGTTCATGACAACAGGAACAGCATCAACGTCTACGGCGTCGCTTGACAGGCCTCTTGGCCTTCGAGCGACGCTTGTTTTTAATATATTTGCTACGAATCTTGCGCCCGTGACGGTGACGTTTTACCACCCGCTTCTTGACTGAAGGCCCGGGGCCGGTACTCTTCCACGTCACCTGTTCCTTTGCTGTCAAACGGGGCAGACCGGGGGAGGGATTACGTTCACAGTACTTCAGGATAGAGTAGTAGTCAACGTTGCGTACTAAATGGTTTTCGTAGAACCATATCTCGACGCCTGCAGTAGCTGTAGCTATCAGCACGATATCATGGTCTGGGGCAATATACCACCTGGCAAAGGGATGTGAACGTACTTTCCCTTCCCACGAAGGAGCACCATAATGCTTCTGCATCCATTTCTTAAGAGTAGAATAGTCGTCGTTGATGCTGTGGCCTTGCTGTTCCTGGGTTGTCAGCAGGATATGGTTGATGCGGGCCGAGTCCTTAGCAACATTGACATAGAACCAGGCTTCCAATCCGGCAACCCGGCCGGACAGTTCAAAGCTGTCTTCCTGAGAAAGACCTTTTTCCATCAGAACAGCCATCATATCGTCAGGATGCATGTTCAAAGGAAAATCCAGAATGTGAGTATGTTGCTGTGCCCTGAGTTGGACAAGGCTACAGAAAAGACAGCAAATAGTGATATATATTCGTACCATGATATGCTTAAATTCGGAAAAACTGGCTGCAAAGGTACAGCTTTTCTTTGAACTTTGAATGCAACATCACATGCTCAAGAGTTAAATAACTCTAATTGTCAATCATAAAGTTCATAGTTCAAAGATTAAAATTCAAAGATTATCGTATCTTTGCAAGTTGTAAACTAAAAACTCATGGCTCAGTATAAAAAACAGCAGCAAGACATTCGTTTCGAAAAGCATCTAACGCTGACGAACAACATTGAAGAAGTTCCCCAGTTGGCTGCTTTTGTGGACGAAGTCTGTGAAACGGCAGGTCTCGACATGTCGACGACGACGAACATGAACATTGCTCTCGAAGAGGCCGTAGTCAACGTGATGAGCTATGCCTATCCGTCAGGATCGGTGGGCGAAGTACAAATTGATGCTTTGTTAGCCAACAAAGAACTCTGTTTCGTCATCAGGGACAAGGGCAAGCCTTTCGACCCCACAGCGCAGGACGAGGCCGATACAACTTTGTCGTTAGAAGAGCGACCTATAGGCGGTCTTGGCATCTATCTTGTTCGTCAGCTGATGGACAGCATCAACTACGAGCGTATAGACGGCCAGAATGTCTTGACACTACGTAAGAAGTTATGAGAATAGCTGATTTAATGATTTTTAACCCCAACAATAAGAACATATCTGAGATTTTTAATAAATTTGCAGACTTAAAGAAGAAATGACAGACGTCATCTTATCAAGTTTTATCAGTCTGTTTGCACTATTCGGAAAGGTAGAGCATGTAGACGAAGAGCGGGCAAAGGAAATGCTCGTCAGTTATTTGCGTCACCATTTCGGCATCAGAAACATCACTCTTTACCTCGACCTTTATAGCGACATGCGTATGGCGTACGAAATGACTGACGACCTGGACACCAAGGCTACCGTCAGTTCCATTTGTAGCGCCCTTCACGGCAAGATACGTTCTTCAGAGGAAGCTTTGCTGCTGTTGCGACTCATGGAGTTTTGTCAAGGCGACGGCCATGAGGGTTTGGAAATGTTTAAGACGATGGCCAGCCAGTTCCACATTCCTGAAGACCAATATCAAGACTTCACCGACTTTGTGGAAAACCGTGAGACGGACAATGTCCTGCTTCACATGATGAAAGGCTTCGACGGTGTGCTGAAGACACTGTTCGACCGTCATACTGGCCTGCTCATCTTTACCTATATGGGAACTGGACGCGTTCTGCTGAACGACGTTCCTGTACTATCCGGCGCTTACCAGGTATGGCTTCAGAGCAGCGTGCTGAAAGGCAGTAGCGGCAGTCCGGTCTACTATTCGTCTATCATGGGTGCCTACACAAAGGACGAACCCACGACCCAGGCCGTAGAATTCTGTGGACGCGACATTAATTTCCGCTTCCCCAATAGCGACAACGGCATGCATAACCTGAGTTTCACACTCAGGAGTGGTGAGTTGTTAGCCATCATGGGAGGCTCTGGAACGGGTAAGACCACACTGCTTTCCCTGCTCAACGGTAGCATGAAGCCTCAGGAAGGCACAATTACCATAAACGGCCACGACCTCAGCGAACCTGAGGCAAAGGCGCTGATAGGCTATGTGCCCCAGGACGACCTATTGATTGAGGAACTGACAGTATACCAAAACCTGTGGTTTACAGCCAAGCTGTGTTTCGAGGGTCTTTCGGATGAGGAGATAGACCGTCGCGTGATGAAAACGCTGAGGGATTTAGCCCTTGACGCCACAAAAGACCTAAAGGTAGGCTCTGCTATCAATAAATGCATCTCGGGTGGTCAGCGCAAGCGTCTGAACATCGCTCTTGAGTTGATTCGCGAACCAGCCGTCCTCTTCCTTGACGAACCAACGTCTGGTCTGTCGTCAGCCGACACGGAGAACGTCATCAACCTGTTAAAGGAACAGACGCTGAAAGGTAAACTCATTATCGTCAACATCCACCAGCCTTCAAGCGACGTGTACAAGTTGTTCGACCGTCTGTGGCTGCTCGACAAAGGCGGCTACCCGGTGTTTGACGGTAACCCGATTGATGCTATTACCTATTTTAAGGAATCTGCCAACTATGCTGACGCTGAGACTAGCGCCTGTCCGATGTGTGGTAACGTGAATCCTGAGATAGTCCTGAACATCATCGACGAGAAGGCGTTGAACAACAATGGTGAGCTTTCTGACGAGCGCAAGATGACGCCTCAGGAGTGGCACGAACTTTACTTGAAGTATCGGAACGAGCATAACGAGGATCTTGGCGAGGTAAAGGTAAGCGACGTACCGCATTCCGACCAACGGAAGCCTGGCGTACTGAAGCAGTTCGCCATATTCCTGCATCGTAACTTCAAGACCAAGATTACCAACATCCAATATCTGTGTATCACCCTGCTCGAAGCCCCCTTGCTGGCTGTGGTGTGTTCCTACCTGACACGCTACGCACCTCCTGAAGGCTATACGGTGATGGACAATAAGAACTTGGTGAGCTACTTCTTTATGGCTGTCATCGTGGCTACGTTCATTGGCATGAGTGGCTCGGCTGAGGAAATTATCAAGGACCGTGCCCTGCTGAAGCGCGAGAGTTTCCTGCACTTGTCCTACGGCAGCTACATCTGGTCGAAAATTGTCTATATGGCAGGTGTGTCGTTGTTGCAAACGTTACTGTTCATCGTTATCGGTAACGCTATCATGGGGATTCATGGACTCTTCTGGACTTGGTGGATTATCCTTTTTGTAACTGCGTTCTTAGCTAACCTCACAGGACTATTGCTCTCGCAATGCCTAAATTCTGTGGTAGCAATCTATATCAGCATTCCCATGCTGCTCATCCCCCAGATTCTGCTTTGCGGACTGGTGGTGAGTTTCTCCGACTTGACACCCAAGAGCACGACGGGTAATGTGCCGTTGATTGGCGATCTGATTCCTTCACGCTGGTCTTACGAGGCACTGGCCGTCACGTCGTTTACTGACAATGAATACGAGCGGAACTTCTTTGAATTAGACAAGGAGAAATACGAAACGCAATACTACAACATGGGGCTGCTCTATGAGTTACAGTCGCAGTTGGAGACCCAGAAGGACGAACAACGCAGGGGCAAGACACCTACCGTCGACCACATGCAAGTCATCCACACTAACCTGCCCTTAGTGACAGCATACTGTGGAATGGAACCCTATAAGGGCGACGACAGCTATCGTGGACTCTACCATTATATGAAGGAGGCCGAGCGTATCTTGTCACGCCGTAGCAATGCCGTCACGCTAAAGGCCGACAGATTAGTATCGGACTATATCCACGAGAACGGTAAAGAGGCTCTGCTTCAGCTGAAGCGCGAGAACTTCAATACCAAACTGGAGGACTGCGTGATAGGTGCCGACCAGAAGCGCATGCTCGATGTTATTGACGGAGTGGCTGTTCCACGCACTGGTATCATTTTCCTGACCCCTCAGAGTACTGTCGGTCGGGCGCCGTTCTACAGTAGCGAGAAGATTCTGGGCTCGTGGCACGTGAAGACGATTTGGTTCAACATGGCCGTCCTGTTGCTGATGTGCATCGTCATGATTATCCTGCTACAGACGGACTGTGTGGGAAAACTATTGAGAAAACAAAGTTAGAATAAAATTTGAGAGAATAGAACAATTTATTGAGAGAATAAACATTATTATTTAATAACTTTAAAAACAAAAACGATGAAGAAATTATCAGTTTTAACAATCGCATTGGCAGCTTTACTGTTTGCTGCATGCGGTGGAAACAAGAGTGCTCAGACGGGAGACAATGCCGATAGCACCAAGAGTTTTGAACAAGAACAGATTGAAGCTGCCATCAAGATGCACTTCGACAGCATTGCTGCTGAAATGAGCACTATGCAGAAACTGCCCTTCCTGCAGGAGGGTGAGGACGGCGTCCAGCTGACCAAGGAAGAGAAGCAGGTGAAGCCTGACTACCTGATTTCTGCAGATGCTGCCGACGAGGCTACCACTCTTGCTGAGAAGTACCGCATCCTGAGCGCCCTGAACGTTGACAAGAAGATTGCCGCCATGTACGAGATGCCTACTGAGGACTACGACAAGGCCGTTACGAAACTGATTGCCGACATCAACGATCCGTCGTTCAAGGCTATCAACGATGCCAACACGCTTTACGAGACCTCTCAGACACTGTATGACGCCATGAACGAGAACGGTCGCATCAACTATTTCTGGCAAATGGCAGCTGCTGCCCTGGTCGAGGAGATATACGTTGTCAACAAGAACTCTGAGAAGTTCCTGGCCAACTTCACCGATGACAATGCAGCAAACATCACCTACCGTATCGTACTGATTCTGGATGCTGTTCAGAACCTGTCGAAGTACGACAAGGACATCATGCCCGTAGCCGCAGCTATTGCTCCGCTGAACGTGCTGAACGCCGTCACCGTCGATGAGCTGAAGGAACAGCTGGCTTCCGGCACTACGCGTATTGACAATGCTCGCAAGGCCCTGATAAAGTAATTTGTAACTTGAGAACGATAATTAAATATTATAAAAAATGACATTCGACATTAAAGAAGAGAATGGCGGTATGACAGCCATTGTTAGCGGACGCCTCGATACGCCTGCTGCTGTCAAGGCCCAGCAAGAGATTGTTCCGTTGCTGGAGAATGCCGACAAGGAAATTATTCTTGATTGCCAGAAGTTGGAGTACATCAGTTCTTCTGGTCTTCGCCTCTTCCTGACTATCCGTAAGGAGACGGCTGCTAAAGGTGGCAAGGTATTCATCGAGAATATTAACGACGAAATCAAGAAGGTATTCATGATGACGGGCTTCTTCAATCTGTTTGAGATACGATAAGCGCTCATCAAGTGCAATAATAAAAATGCCGCTTCCCAATGGAATCGGCATTTTTTCGTTCTATAGTTTCCCAAGAAGGAGACTCGAAGCTTACTGATGCTGGTCGCGCAGCAGGTCGTTGACAGTCTTGACAGGGTTGAAGGTCGAAAGGGGCACTTCTACGAATACTGTCGACCAGTCGCTCATAGCGCCATTCCAAAGACCGGGCAGCTCGAGAGCCTGAAGTTCCTTGCCGCTTTTCGACTTCTGTGAGATGAAGCCTGTAGTGGGGTCGACGTACTTAGGCAGGTCGAAGGCGTTGCCCTTGTAGTCCTTGACAGCGCAGACCAAATCGACGGGGTTGAAGTGTGTTCCCTTGGTGAACATCTCCATATACTCCTTGTTCGACTTGTCAATCTGGCTCGACTCGAGGATTTGCAAGCTCACAGTGCCATCCTGGTTGTAGGTGAGGAACGGTCCGCCACCAGGTTCGCCTACATTCTTCACCACGCCGCAGACGCGCATGGGGCGGTTCAGCTTCTGGCGCAGATAGATGACCAGTTCAGCATCCTCAAGTTCTTTGATGTCGGCCTTGCGACAGCACAGGTCTTGCTGTACGAAGCGGACTATTTCAAGTATCTGCTCCTGAGTGTACTTGCCAGTATCTAGCAGATTCAGATATTCGAAAGCTTTCTTTTGTAGGGTGACCAGCACGCCGGCAATGACCTGCTTCCACTCGACCGTGTCGTCCTTCAAGCGATCGGGCACTACATTATCAATGTTCTTCACAAAGATGACGTCAGCCTCTATTTCGTTCAGGTTCTCAATAAGAGCTCCATGGCCGCCAGGACGGAACAGCAAAGAACCATCGGAGTTGCGGAACGGTGTACCGTCAGGATTGGCGGCAATGGTATCCGTCGAGGGTTTCTGCTCGCTGAAAGAGATGTCGTACTTGATGCCATACTTCTTGGCATAGAGGTCGGCCTTCTGGGCAACCTTCTGTTTGAAGAGTTCCATGTGTTCGTGAGACACAGTGAAGTGGACATGGGCTTCGCCATTCGAAGCAGCATACAGGGCGCCCTCTACCAGATGTTCCTCCATCGGAGTGCGTGGACCCTCAGGATAGCTGTGGAACAGCAGTAGCCCCTTGGGCAGCTGACCGTAGTTCAAGCCCTCGCCCTTCAGCATATTGGCAGCGACGGCTTTGTAGTTGCCCTCTGCCATCAGGGCCTTGATGCCCTTGCCCTCATTCTTCTGGCACGCTGCATCCAATTCACCGTAGAATGCAAAACGCTCAATGTTGTCAAAATACTTCTTCTCGAAATCTGTCGTGGGAACGTCGTAGTCGGCATCGACAAAGGCAAACATATCCTTGAACATGCGGCTGGCAGCACCCGAGGCGGGCACGAACTTCACCACCTTCTTACCGCCAGCTTTATACTGCTGCCAAGCCTCTACATATTGTTTACGCTCGGCCTCAGCAGGAGCTACAATGCCTTTGCCAATGGCTGCAGCAGCCTCCAACTTCAGGAACGGGAAACCGGTTTTAAACTCGCCTAACTGTCTCTCAATCTGGGCCTCAGTGATACCTTTCTGGGCCAACTGTGCTAAATCTTGCTGTGATAACATAATATTGTATAGGTTTTAGATTCCACTTGCAAAAGTAAACAATAAAAATGACTTTTGCAAATTAATCAGGGAAAAATGATAGAAATCCTAAGGAAAACCCATGGAAATCCTAAGGATAACTGAAGGAAATCCTATGAATAACCGAGGGAAATCCTAAAGATTTATTGCTTGTGAAAGCCACTGGGCACAGGCTTCTGCACAGCGCTCACCATCGACGGCAGCGGACACTATACCACCAGCATAGCCGGCACCCTCTCCACAAGGGAAGAGTCCCCCAAGGCGCACATGCATCAGCGATGTGGCATCACGCAGAATGCGAACAGGGCTCGACGTACGCGTCTCGACGGCAATCATTACTGCCTCGTTGGTCAGGAATCCGTGACTCTGACGACCGAACACCTTAAATCCCTCCTGGAGTCGGTGACTGACGCCCTTGGGCAACCAGAAGTGCAAGGGAGAAGAGATGAGTCCTGGTGCATACGACGAACGGGGCAGGTCGTAACTCAGACGACCGTTCACGAAGTCGGCCATACGTTGGGCAGGAGCTGTCTGCTTGCGGTTGCCCTGTTGCCAGCAGTCACGCTCCAACATCTCCTGGAACTGCATCATCCGCAAAGCAGAGGCCATCCCATTATGCACGCTTAACTTTTCATTCGCCACACATAACCCTTCATTCCCAAGGTCCTCGGGGCGGATTTCCACCACCATCCCGCTGTTGCTCCACTGACCGCCACGATTCGATGGACTCATGCCGTTCACGACAATCTGCTCAGGCCCCGTAGCAGCTGGGATGATGAAGCCGCCAGGACACATACAGAACGAATAGACGCCTCGACCGTCGACCTGTGTGACAAACGAGTACTCGGCTGCCGGCAAGTATTTCCCCCTACCCTGTCTGGAGTGGTACTGAATCTGGTCAATCAGCGACGACGGATGTTCCAGACGTACACCAACAGCAATGCCTTTGGCCTCCAGATCCACACCAGTATCAGCCAGATAGCGGTATACGTCACGCGCTGAGTGTCCTGTAGCCAGAATGACTGGGCCAAGGAATTGGTGTTGGGTGTTAGGTTGTGGGTAGTGGCTAATAGCTTCTACGCCTTTGACCGTACTTCCTTGGCCACAACTATCATCCGTTATCAAACACCCATCACCCAGAATCAGGCGTGTCATCTTCGTCTGAAAGTGAACCTCACCACCACAGCGTAGAATGGTGTTGCGCATAGCCTCAATGACACGAGGCAATTTGTCGGTACCAATGTGCGGATGGGCGTCTGCCAAGATATTCGTCGAAGCACCGTGTTGGCAAAAGACGTTAAGAATCTTCTCTATCGAGCCACGTTTCTTCGAACGTGTGTACAACTTACCGTCAGAGTAGGCTCCTGCCCCACCCTCACCAAAGCAATAGTTACTCTCAGAATCAACCTGCTGAATCTTAGCAATTTGCGCCAAGTCCTTCTTACGTTCACGAACATCTTTGCCACGTTCTATGACGATGGGACGCAGACCCAGTTCAATGAGCCTGAGGGCAGCAAACAATCCACCAGGACCGGCTCCCACCACAATGACCTGCGGACGACCTGTAACATCAGGATAATCCGTCCGTTGGAATTCGTCCTGCTGGGGTTGCTCGTTGATGTAACATCGCACTTTCAGATTGACGAAGATAGTCCGCTGACGCGCATCGATGCTACGCTTCAGCACACGTATAGCCGTCAACGTCCGCACGTCAAAGCCATACTCGTCAGCCAAGAATGCCCTCAGTGCACCCTCATTACCTGCCACATGCGGCTGAACCCGGATCTGGTATTCGTTAATCATCTGCCATTCTTACAGAATAGGGGCGGTTCTAATGTGAAATATATCACTTATCACTCTTAAACAGATCGTTGATTTCTTCAATCTCGTCCTCATCGAACCACTTCTCCAGACGCTGACGGGCCTTAATCTGTATTTCTGGGTCGACGTCTGTCCACACTTTCTTCAACACAAAGACCAACACGCCGAGATCATCAGCCAGACCAGCAATGGGGATAGCGTCAGGCACGACGTCTAACGGACTGATAAGATAGCCCAGGGCGCCAATAATCATCGCCTTGTTCGTGGCACTCACTTTGTCACTTTGCAACGTGTAATAAAGAATGAGGGCGGCATACACCAGCTTGGCACCAGCACTCTTCGCAATACGCGCAATCTTCTCAACAAAGTCCTTCTTCGAGAACTTGTTGGCATAATTCATGAACTCTGGTAATTCCATCTTCAATTATCAATTATAATTATCAATTTTCAATTATCTGATCGACCTTGGCCATTTTGAACCTTTAGGTCAAATATCACTTCACCCTAACCACGCGTATACCTGTAAAAGTAGGATGTTTCAACAGGTAGTAGCGCAGGGTCATAGGTTCCTCAACCACCTTACCGTGAATCTGCGAGGCGTTCAGCAGGTGCAAACCATCGCCACGCCACACGGCAAAGCCCAGATGGGCAATGTCCAGTCCTGGTTTGTTACAAGTGATGGCAATGATATCACCGTCCTTCACCGTCTGCCGCATCAGCGTCGTATTCTGAATGTCCTGTTTAGCAATATAGCGCACCTTCCGACCAGTCAGTGCCTGTTCCTGCTTACGGATGATGGGCACCAGCTCTGGTCTGGCCTTCAGCGCCTTATACGACTGGGGGTGCTCACTCATATAGCTGACGTTGATGGTCTGCTCAGCAGCAAAGGGGGGATTGGGTCCCTGCACGTCAGTCACAAGTCCCATCTTCACCTTATCGGCAATCCAGTCGGAAAAATAGTGCAACCGTGAGGGATAGCCGTCCAGTTTGCCCCCACGATAGCGCAGCTTGCGCAGGTTGTCCAAGTAGGCATTCCACGTACGACGGCCCTGATTCAGCGTAAGCTTCAGCGCCGCAACGGTCTCCACCAGCGTAGTGCAGTCCAGCTGACGGGCATTCACCACTAACTGTTCCTTGTCGTTCACCTCTAACGTATGGGCCACATAGGGCACCCCTTTGAACTCACGCGCCAGCCACAGCGTCGAAGCCTTTGGCGCTGCCTTCATAAGCACCTCACAGATGCGTATGCTATCCTTCTGCTGATAGGTAACCTGGGCTTTGCAGATAAGGAATGAAAAATGATAAATGAGAATTGTCAAAGACAAATGAAGGAATGTGCTGCACATCATCTTCTGCATGCACTGCATAAATTTCATCGAACAATTGAGTGGAGATGTCATTTCTTCATTTCTCGATTTTTGTTTCACATTATTCATTTCATTTCTCATTTAGACTTACAGTTTACGTTTCTTATATTTCCCTCTTGCGCCAAAGTTCAAACCCATATACAGGTTGAGCTCGCCGAAGATATTGTTCGCAGCAAATCGCGACTTGCGGTAGTTATAGGCCCGCACAATGGCACTGGCACCAGCGTAATACTTCGTATTGTTCCACACCAGTCCGAAACGCCCGATACCGTCGAGGTTGATGTTGCGGAAGTCGAAGCCCAGTGGACCAGAAGAGCTTTTATTGTCACGACCCTCATCACCTGCCGTTTCACCATGTGACTCCTTGTAGGCCAAAGCCACCTGAAGGCTGGAGCAGAACAGCCAGTTGCGGGCAAACACCCAGTTATAGGCATAACCGCCGGAAATGTTGACATTATAGTATCTCAGATTGTTGAACATCAGTCCGCTGTCAACGGCCACCTGCTGTCCCAACGACTGATGGGCCATCTGTTCCAGGCGCTCGTAGTCAAAGTCGATGCTACTATTCATATACCCCACACCAGCCATCCACGAGCCACAGCTGATCTTCTGGCATGTGCTCTGGGCGAAAGCCGCAGGATAGGAGAAACGCTTGTGGTTGAAGATGTAGTAGAGGTTCACACCCGTAATACTGACGTTCAGCCCGTCGAAGGCCTGTCCTTCCAACGGTGACGTGTCGATGTCCTTACCAAAGTCCACACGGCGTATCTTGTAGTCATCCACAGAACGGCGGTAATACAAGTCGGCACCTATCTGAGCACTATAGATGCTACCTTCAAGCTGCAGTTTGCGCTTACCTCTGAAGAAGTTCATGTTACGTAGGTCAACGGTATAGCCCAGAAACACCCAGCGCCAACCGAAGAACGGTCCCATACGGACGCCGATGGAGGGTGCAAACGAGATGGACTGTCCCTGAGGCCCTGTCGTGCTCAGACGATAATAGTCGTAGGTATTGATAGACTGTAGCATCAGCGCCCAATTGTAGTGCTGGGGCTCCACGTAGTTGGTATCGATTTTGCTGAAGCTACGAATGGTACGCCTCAGCCAACCCAGCTTACGCTCAGGTTCCTCCACACGCAGTGTATCCTCAGCTTGGCACGCCATACTCAACGTCAGCATCAATATCATCAACCACTCACGCATCGTCACTTAAAATTTACCCAAAATCCTGTCTAACGCCCAGTTGACAGGCGTAGCAGACACACTGGTACACTCGCAGACACTAATGCCCTGAAGGTGTTCTATCACATTCTTGATGATGGGGAACTGTACATAAGGTGGATTGGGAACAGCAAAGTTCTCCTCGCCATAAAGGGTATGCAGACGGATGGGCTGGTAGTCAAAAACTGAGAAACTTACAGAGCCGCGGTCACCTACCAGGTCAATACGGTCTTCACGAGCCGACTCATGGGCTACAAAACACCATGAGCCAGAGCCTGGCAGGCCATTCTCAAACTGGAAGCACGCACTCACGGAGTCTTCAGCCTGATAAAGACCGCCTCTGTTGGCACAAATGCCGCGAGCCTCAGTGATGACGCCGAAAAGGTGTTGCAGCAAGTCCAACTGGTGAGGAGCAAGGTCGTAGAAATATCCTCCACCTGCAATATCGGGCTGAAGGCGCCACGGAAGCTGGTCACTCTTCGTATAGTCCAGTTCTCGAGGTGGCACGGCAAAGCGCACCTGGACATTGACAACCTTACCAATAACCCCACGATCTACAATCTCACGAACCTTCTCAAAGTAGGGCAGATAGCGTCTGTAATAGGCCACGAAACAGGGCACACCCGTCTCGGCAGAAATACGGTTCACACGTGCACAATCCTCATACGACGATGCTAACGGCTTCTCCACATAGACAGGCTTGCCTGCCTTCATCGCCATAATGGCAAACGTGGCATGACTCGAAGGCGGCGTGGCAATATACACAGCATTCACCTCTGCATCGTCTATCAATTCCTGAGCGTCAGTATACCAGCGAGGTATCCCGTGACGCTCAGCATAGCCGCGCGCCTTACGTTCGTCACGGCTCATCACCGCCACGACACTCGAGCCCTCAACCTCAGAAAAAGCAGGGCCGCTCTTCTTCTCTGTCACCTCACCACAACCGATGAAGCCCCACTTGATAATCTTCATATCGTCTGCAAAGGTACAAATAAGCAAGCAAAGAACAAAACAAAAAAGCAATTTTGACATTCATTTTTTATGATTTCTTAATACCTTTCTTCGTTATTTCTCCATAATCGCTTTTTTAACTCAACCTTTTTTTGTACCTTTGCACCGTTTTAAAACAAAAAACATGGAAAAGAAAGACAACATGCGTCTCTATAAGATACGCGGATACCGCAAAGTGCTTACGGCGGGATTCAAGCTGTACACAGAGAATTTCAGGCGACTCTTCAAGGCCTCCTGGATCATGGCGCTGGTTTATGCGATGGTCTGCGGATGCACAGGGACGTTGGCCGCTATCAAGATTCCTGCCCTGACAGTAGCATTGTTGAAACAGTTGACAGCACTTCAGGGCATTTTCATCAAGCCGTTGCTGGAATACGGCGCAAACTTCATCATGCTGATTGTATTGTCCCTGTTGAGTGTGGTCATGATAGCACTTGCCTCAGCCACGATTTTTGCCAAGCTGAAGGAGCATCAGGCGGAGGGAGCCATCAGCATCCCCACACGCTGGTTTGCAGTGAGTCCGAAACTGATGTGGCGCACGCTGAAGGGAGTGATCTTCACAGGAATTATCATAGCAGTGCCTTACCTTCTGATTCTGGCCATGCTGATATTTTTGTCGGTGACCCAGCCCGAGACGCTTCATGCCAGACTGATTACGATCAGTACCACCATGTTGATCATTACGGTCATCATTGCTGTACTGGCCCTACCGCTGTTCTACGTACTGATGAAGTATATCATGGAAGCACCATGCAGCTACTGGCGCACCATGAAAAACAGCTACGGCACTGGACTACGCTACTGGGGAACACTTTTCCTCGTGTTCTTCGTCAGCACTTTGGTGGTAACGATAACTGGTTTAGTGGTCATGATGCCGGCACACATCCTCAACATTGCCAACCAGACGGCCCATTTAGGACTCCTGATGGGAGACCCCCTGGGTATGCCGGAACACATAACCCTGCTCACCTATGTCACTTTCACGTTGTGCTGCTTCATACAGTTCTACGTCAGCCAGGTGATGCTCGTACATAATTATTATGTCTACGGAGCTATTGAGGAGAAAACCAAAGACATCTCCTCCGCCCAGCAACTAAAACCGGAAAACGAATCAGTGAGTTGATAATCAGTAGTTTTGAAATCAGTAACATTAAAATATGAAAAGGGTTTTATTCATCGACCGCGACGGCACCATCATCCGCGAACCTGAGGATGAGCAGATTGACGCCTTCGAGAAACTGCACTTTGTGCCTGGAGCCATTAGCAGTCTGGCGTTCCTCCGTCAGCATACGGACTATGAGTTCGTGATGGTCAGCAATCAAGACGGCTTGGGGACGGAGGCTTTTCCAGAAGACACTTTCTGGCCAGTACACAACTTCATCCTCGATACGCTGAAGGGCGAAGGCGTCGTCTTTGACGAAATCCTTATAGACCCCCATTTTCCTGAGGACAACGCTCCGACACGCAAGCCCAATACAGGTCTGGTGGAGAAATACATCAACAACCCCGACTACGACATTGCCCATTCTTTCGTCATCGGCGACCGCGAGACTGACCGCCTGTTCGCCAAAAACATCGGTTGCGGATTCCTCCAGATAGACAGCGTGGTTGACGGTCTTCCCTACGGATCCAATCAGTCAGACAGTACGGTCGATGCTTTACCCGTTGAAACATCCATTCTCAATGCCTCCGCCTCTTGGCAGCGCGCTACGGCTATCGCCTTTGGTGGCGAACGGACTGCCGAAGTGCGTCGCACCACCAAGGAGACTGACATCCTCGTGCGCCTCGATCTTGATGGCAGCGGTCGTTGCGACATCTCAACAGGACTCGGTTTCTTCGACCACATGCTCGAACAGATAGGCAAACACGGCATGATAGACCTCACCATCCACACTAAGGGCGACCTGCACGTCGATGAGCACCACACCATCGAGGATACCGCATTAGCCCTCGGCGAATGTCTGCTGAAAGCCCTTGGCGACAAGCGTGGCATAGAGCGCTATGGCTATGCGCTGCCTATGGACGACTGTCTCTGCTCCGTCTGTCTCGACTTCGGAGGCCGTCCCTGGCTCGTCTGGGATGCGGAGTTCCATCGCGAGAAAATCGGCGAGATGCCCACAGAGATGTTCCTGCATTTCTTCAAGAGCCTCAGCGATGCTGCCAAGATGAACCTCAACATCCGTGCTGAAGGTCAGAACGAGCACCACAAAATCGAGGGCATCTTCAAGGCCTTGGCCCGGTCACTCAAGATGGCTGTCCGCCGCGATGTCTATCACTACGAGCTACCATCCACCAAAGGAACACTCTGAAAAGTAACAAAGTTCAAAGAAAACATGTTTGACAAAGAAACCTATATCCGCCGACGTGCGGAACTGAAACGCCTCGTGGGCAGCGGCATCATCCTGCTCCCAGGCAACAACGAGTCGCCAGCCAACTATCCGGCAAACGCATACTCCCCCATGCGTCAGGACTCTACCTTTTTATATTATTTCGGACAGCATCGTGAGGGACTTTTCGGCGTGATAGACATCGACAACGACGAAGAATGGCTCTTAGGCGACGACATCGATATCGAGGACATTGTCTGGATGGGCTTCGTTCCTTCCGTCAGCGACCTCGCCGCAGAGGTTGGCGTCACCAAAACAGCGCCGATGTCACAGCTCAGTTCTCTATGCTGCGACAATGTCGCAGCACACAGGACTATCCACTTCCTGCCGCCTTACCGTCACGACACGAAGATCCAGCTCATGGACCTGTTAGGCATTCATCCCTCAAAGCAGAAGGAGGCAGCCTCCCTCTCACTCATCAAAGCCGTCGTCAAGATGCGCTCAACGAAGGAGCCTCAGGAGATTGCCGCCATCGACCGTGCCTGCGACGTGGGCTATGCGATGCACACCACAGCACAGCTGCTCATCAAGCCTGGCATTACGGAGCGCTTCATAGGCGGACAGGTCGACGGCATAGCACGCAGTCTGGCAGGCAATACCAGCTTCGCTACTATCTTCTCCCAGCATGGAGAAATCATGCACGGCAATCCGTCTGCAGCCTTGCTGGAGACTGGCCGCCTGGCTCTCTGCGATGCAGGTTGCGAACTGGACGACTACTGCTCAGACCACACCCGCACCATGCCTGTCAGCGGCAAGTTCTCCCAGCGTCAGTTGGAGATCTACTCCATCGTCGAGGCCTGTCACGACTACGTCCTCGACGTTGCTAAACCTGGTGTCAAGTATATGGACGTCCACTTTGCCGTCTGCCGCATGATGACAGACCGTCTGAAAGAGCTGGGACTCATGAAAGGCGACACGGAAGACGCCGTTCGTGCCGGTGCCCACGCCATGTTCCTGCCTCACGGACTGGGACACATGATGGGCATGGACGTACACGACATGGAAGGTTTGGGACAGATTTACGTCGGCTTCGACGACGAGACACGTCCCAACCTCGAACAGTTTGGCACCAACTGCCTGCGCATGGGGCGCCGCTTAGAGGAAGGCTTCGTGGTCACTGACGAGCCTGGCATCTATTTCATCCCACAGCTCATCGACGAGTGGAAAGCCAGTGGCCATTGCAAGGAGTTCCTCAACTTCGACAAATTGGAGACCTACAAGGACTTCGGCGGCATACGCATCGAGGACGACGTGCTAATCACCGCCGACGGTTGCCGCTTCCTCGGCTCGAAGCGTATCCCTTATCATCCTCAGGAGTTAGAGGACTTTATGGCCACCCAGCAATAGCCCGTGCGCTGGGCGGTTTCCCCGCCCAGCCATAAGAACGTAACAATGACAACAATCAAAATAAAGAAACAAATGAAGAAGATTTTAACTTTCGCCCTGATGGCTATGGTAGCCCTCAGCGCTGGCGCGGCCAAGAAGAAGGCTCCCGCCAAAGACCAGAACAAACCCGTTTTCACCACTATCAAGGAGATTCCCGTCACCTCGATGAAGGACCAGAACCGTTCGGGCACGTGTTGGGACTACTCTACCGTCTCGTTCTTCGAGGCTGAAATCCTGAAAGCTACTGGCAAGAAATACGACCTCTGTGAGTCGTTCATAGCCAACAAGACCTATATGGAACGTGCCATCCAGGTGGTACGCTTTCATGGCGACTGCCAGTTTGCACAGGGCGGTTCTGCCGAAGACGTGCTGGCTACGATGAAGAACCACGGTATCGTTCCTGAGGGCACAATGCCCTTCCCCGGCTCGCTGTATGGCGACTCACTGAACAACTTCAACGAGTTCTTTAAGGTGCTGGAGCCTTACGTGGCCGCCATTTCCAAGAGCGACGCCAAGAAAATCAGCAATGCCTGGAAGAACGGTCTGCAGGGCATCCTCGACGCCTACCTCGGCAAGTGTCCTGAGGAGTTCACCTACGAGGGCAAGAAGTACACTCCGAAGAGCTTCATGGCATCGCTGGGCATCAACCTCGACGACTATGTCAGCATCACCAGCTACACCCATCATCCCTTCTACACCACCTTCGCTGTAGAGGTACAGGACAACTGGCGCTTCCCACAGTCTTACAACCTGCCCATGGACGAGATGATGAAGGTCATCGACAACGCCATCGACAAGGGTTACACTATTGCGTGGGGTGGCGACGTTTCTGAGGACGGTTTCACCCGTAAGGGTCTGGCTTATGCCGTTGACGGCAAGGCTGCACAGAGCCTGCGTGGTAGCGACATGGCCAAGTGGCTGAAGTTGAATACCACCAAGAAGCGCGACATCATCGACTCGCTGGGTTGCACCGTTCCCGAGATTGTTCCTACCCAGGAGCTGCGCCAGGAGCGTTTCGACAACTGGGAACTCACCGACGACCACGGCATGCTCATCTACGGTGTTGCCAAGGACCAGAACGGCAAGGAGTACTACATGGTGAAGAACTCATGGGGTGAGAGTG
>JAEEVT010000170.1 GCA_016291005.1 Prevotella sp.
TACCAGTACCCGTAGCCAGCCCGTTGAACTCGACGGCGTGGAAGTTGACGAGGTTCAGGATGTAGCCTATCTCGAAGCCGCGGAGGTTGACCGACAGCTGGTCGTGATTGCTCTTCGACGCCTTGCCATTTACTTGCAGGTGCTGGTCACCATGCTGGATGGAAAAGCCCTCAACGTCTAAGTGGTTGTCATAGTAGGTAATGTGGCAGGGATGGATGTCCCACTCGGTGTCCTTGATGTTCAGCTTCGACGAGGCTACGGTGACATGGGTGCGCTTCTGACCGTCCACGAGCTGCTGGAAGTCGGCCATCGCAGTCAGCTTGCCGCTCATGTGGTCTTCATCGTTGGAGCTGAACATGAGCGACGCCGTCAGCTGGTTGTTATGTGCGCCACCGTCCATCTGCAACTCTAAGGCGGCACCGTTGTCCATCGCCTTGCTGACGCTCAGCTTGTAGAGCAGCGTGTTCATGGGCGACATGATGTGCAGCTGGGCGTAGTCGTAACGGCTGTCGTCGTAGTAGAACTGCGGCATGTCGCACAGGATGTCTATCTGGCGCGAGTCGTCGTTTACCGTACCTTGCAGCGTCATCGGCTTCGTCAGTCGCAGGGGGATATCCAACAGCTGCTGCATGAAGTCGGCGTTGTGGATGATGCCGTTGACCGAGAAGTTGTTGTGCGTGTGGCTCTTGACAGCAGGAATGCCAGGCAACGTGGGGAGCTTCTCGGCCAGCAGGTTGGTGAAGCTGAGGGGCAGGTCGCTGATCTTGTAGGCGCCTTCGATGGTCAGGTCGGCAAAATCACTATGCAGCGTGATGTTGCGATGCTGGTCATCGCAAGCGGAAGTCAGGCTCAAGTGCTCCAACTGGAAGTTCTTTTCGGGCGAGAGCATGCTGAAGTTGTTCAATTCCACGCTGCCTTCGATGTCATCCTCGTTACTGCCATGAAGGTCGGCAGTCAGGTTGGCCGAGAAGACTGTGTTGGGCCACTTGTCGGAGATGTGGGTGGCCTGAGGCGAAAAGTGGTCGATGGCGGTTGTCAGCTGGACATCGTAGTTCGCTCCATGCCGTTCTGCCAGTCCGTCGATGTTCAGCTTCAGATGTGGGTCGTCGATGTCCATCGTACCACGGAAGCCAAGCTGGTCGTAGCTCCCGTCGAGGTTGATGTTCTGGAACGTGTAGCCATTGTAGTCGAACTGCTTCACCAAACCCTTGGCATGGACGACGGTCTTTGCGGCGCTGCCAAGCTGACCTTCCAAGTCGATGCCTGTTGACACCAGACCGAATTTCTCGTTGGCCAACAGTCGCGCCAAATCGATGGCCTCTGCGTTTACCTTGCCACTGAATTTCCGTTGCTTGTCCATCACAAGCGTCACATCGACATCGCCCGCGTCCGTATCAATCTGAGATTTCGTCACCAGGTCGTCGACACCAGTTCCTTTGACAAATCCTTTCATGTGGATATTTCCTATTCTGGAGACTACGGCAGGTATCTCAGCCTCTTCTCCGGAGAGGTTCTCAGAAATATAATCGATGCTTTTGTCGGAGAGCTGCAGATTACTGACATCGACAAACCAGGTGGGCGAAGGCTGCGTCAGATTCTTCACCCAGCCGTTGGCACTCAGGTCAATGTCGCCCGCCGTACTACTTACCAAAAGCGACGGAATGTCAAGGTCTTCGCCTTGTCCGCGGAAGGTGGATGTGCACGTAATATTTCCCGTAAACGTCTTTAGTGACGGAACAAAACACGTTATATCTGAGAGTCTTACCGTTGACGGAAGAATGCATCCGCTATAGTTTAGCGACGGCAGGAAGAAGCGGTCGTTCTGGAATTGGTAGTTAGCCTCTATCTTACCCAACAGAATCTCCGTTCCTGGCATCTTGAGCACGAAGTCGTTCAGCTGGCTATGACTACGACCACCCTCATACCTCAGCGAAAGACGGTCAACCTGTGCACCGGACTTTTCCTTGAACGCCAAACGTTTGATGTTGACGTTCAACGTGTCTTCGGTCATCGTCTTGAGGATGATGTACGCACTAATGTCAGAAATTTTCAGATGGTTGGCGTTGAACAAACCTTCGGTTTCAGGAACGTCATAGCGGTCGTAGCTGACGCTGGAACGACGCATGATGAATGAGTTGATGCGCAGGTTCAAGGGATTGGTTTCCGTGGTGTCCTTCGAGGCTAACGAGTCAAGGACGAACTGAAAGTTGGGCTTGCTGAGCGAATCACGCTGATAGAGCATGGCGTGAGCGCCGAAAACCTGCGCCGTTGCAATAGATATGCGCCCCTCGGTGACAGGCAGCAGATCGACACGTGCCGAGAGACGGCGCACCTTCAGCATCTCCTTACCTTGCTGGTCGTTAATCAGCACGTCGTAAAGCGTCAAACGGTTTGGAATGCCAAAGTCAGCCTTCCCCACCCTCACGCTGGTACCTAATTTTTCAGCAGCCAAAGACGCGATGCGCCGACCGAGATACTCCTGTGCGGCTGGTATCTGGAAGGTGAGAATGACAAGCAGGTACAGTCCGAGCACAGACCACACCACGATGTTCAATATGTACTTCAGCAGCTTCAAAACTGACAAATTGGGATAGCAAAACGGGTTGCTAATCTTGTTTTCAGCTACAAAATTACATCAAATTATTGTGATTATGATGATTTTGGCACATTTTTTCTTTATTATCTATCTTTTTTTTATTAATTTTGCACCATTCTTATAAGAAACTATTCAAAACTTTCATAAATAATACTCATGGCAAATGTAATCAAGTTATGCAAAGGCTTGAACATTCACCTTCAAGGCAAGGCTGAGAAGAAGCTGATTCAGCTGAAGTCGAACGGAAGCTATGCTTTAGTGCCCGACGATTTCGAGGGAGTCACTCCAAAAGTCGTTGTCAAGGAGGGTGAAAAGGTGAAAGCCGGGGATGCCTTGTTCGTCAACAAGCAATATCCCGAAGTGAAGTTTGCCTCGCCAGTCAGCGGTACCGTACGCGAAGTGGTGAGAGGTGAGCGGAGAAAAGTGCTCTGCATCAAGGTCGATGCCGATGCCCAGCAGGAGTTTACGGACTTCGGCAAAAAGGATGTCGGCAGTCTTACTGGTGAGCAGGTTGTCAACGCCCTGTTAGAAGCCGGTATCTTCGGATACATCAATCAGTTACCTTATGCAGTCTCAACCAATCCTGAGACGATGCCGAAAGCCATTTTCGTGTCTGCCCTGCGCGACAAGCCCCTGGCCTGCGACTTCGAGTACGAGGTAGAAGGACAGGAACAGGATTTCCAGACGGGTCTGACGGCGCTGTCAAAGATAGCCAAGACCTATCTCGGCGTAGGCGTCGGTTCTAAGCTCGAGGGTATGAAGGACGTCGAGGTGAACGTCTTCGACGGCAAGTGTCCTGCCGGTAACGTCGGTGTGCAGGTCAACAACATCGATCCAGTCAACAAGGGTGAGGTGGTTTGGACTATTGGTGATCCTACAGTCGTACTTTTCATCGGCCGTCTGTTCAATACGGGCAAGGTGAACTTGTGCCGTAGAGTTGCGCTTTGCGGAAGCGAGATTACCAATCCTGCTTACGTGGATATGCTGGTAGGCGAAGAGCTCTCGACGCTTTTGTCGAACAGCTACGACGCCTCAAAGAGCGTTCGCATCATCAATGGCAATGTACTGACAGGCCGTCCTACTACGAAGGAAGGTTTCCTTGGTGCCCACACCTCTGAGATTACCGTTATCCCCGAGGGTAATGATGCCGACGAAATGCTCGGATGGATTCTGCCACGTTTCAAGCAGTTCTCTGTGAACCGCAGCTATTTCTCTTGGCTTTGTGGTAAGAAGGACTATGCGCTGGATGCCCGTGTGAAGGGTGGCGAGCGCCACATGATTATGAGTGGCGAGTACGACAAGGTACTGCCGATGGATATCTATGGCGAATATCTCATCAAGGCCATCATCTCTGGTGACATTGACCGTCAGGAGGCGTTAGGCATCTACGAAGTTGCTCCTGAGGACTTTGCATTAGCAGAATTCGTAGATTCTTCTAAACTTGAATTGCAGCGAATCGTTCGTGAAGGTCTCAATATTTTACGTAAAGAAAACGCATGATTTTAGAAAGAAATGAGAAACAATGAGAAAGAATTTATTCCAACAATAATATTTTTTTCTTCCAATTGTTGAACGTTATTATTTCTAATTCTTGCTGATTTCTTTTCCAAAAACAAGAAGAATATGAGTTTTTTAAGGAATTATTTGAATAAGATCAAGCCGAACTTCGAGGAGGGTGGCAAGCTTCATGCCTTCCGCTCGGTGTTCGACGGCTTTGAGACCTTCCTCTATGTGCCTAATGACACGGCGAAGGCTGGTGGCGTGAATATTCACGACGCCATCGACTCGAAGCGTATTATGAGTATGGTGGTGATCGCCCTGATGCCCGCCATGCTGTTTGGTATGTATAACATCGGCTATCAGAACTATGCTGCAGCAGGAACGCTGGCTACGGCTGGTTTCTTCGAAATCTTCATCTATGGTTTCCTGGCTGTTCTGCCAAAGATTCTGGTGAGCTACATCGTAGGCTTAGGCATTGAGTTTGCCTGGGCACAATGGAAGGGTGAGGAAATCCAGGAGGGTTACCTCGTTTCGGGTATCATCATCCCGCTGATTATTCCTATCGGCTGTCCGCTG
>JAEEVT010000035.1 GCA_016291005.1 Prevotella sp.
CACTCCTATTTTAATTTGTTGTTTTCCGCTCCGAGACTTAGAGGTTCGGATTAATCTTGCTCCACTCTGAGATAGGGGGTACGATGTTCAGCGTCACCAGCTCGTCACGCATCTTGCAGAGGTGCTCATAGCTCTGGTCGAGCTTAGCGTTCTCGTCGGGAGTACCCTGAGGAACCTCGAACTTGGCGCCATCGGCAGTCATGGTGGTCTTCATGGCCATCATGATGTGGTCGTACTTGTCGGTCTTGACGTAAGTGCCAACGGGGAAGCGGAACGGCTCACCACCCATAGCGGCGCGAATCATCTCAACAGAGAGGTACGAGGGGCTCTGGAACGAGCTGCGTCCGCGGAGCTCGATGATCTTGGCGCCACCCTTGGTGACGGCAACCTTCATCTCTTCCCACTCCTCGGCGGGGAACTCGGCAGTGCCGATGATGTCGGTCAGCTTGCGACCCTTGATCTCTACGTGGCTGCCGAAGACGGCCATCTGCTCACCGTGGCCACCATAGGTAGCACAACCGGTAATCTCGTTCTGCATCACGCCGAACTTCTTGGCCAGGGCCGACTGCAGACGGGTGGTGTCCAGACCGGCAAGCGTTGTCACCTGACCGGGTTTCAGACCTGAGTAGAGCAGCGTCACCAGACCAGTGAGGTCGGCGGGGTTGAAGATGATGACGACGTGCTTCACGTCGGGGCAGTACTTCTTGATGTTCTGACCCAGCTCCTCGGCAATCTTACAGTTGCCAGCCAGCAGGTCTTCGCGGGTCATACCAGCCTTACGGGGTGCACCGCCTGAAGAAATAATGTACTTAGCGTTACGGAAAGCCTCCTCGGCGTTCGTGGTGGCTACGATGTTCACGTCGTCGAAGCCGCTCTGGCGCATCTCCTCGGCTACACCCTCTGGAGAGAAGACGTCATAAAGACAGATTTCACTTGTCAGACCCATCATCAGGGCGGTCTGAGCCATGTTTGAACCAATCATACCGGCTGCGCCGACGATGGTCAGTTTGTCGTTAGTTAAAAAAGCCATGGTAATTTTACGATTTAATCATTAACAATTTCAATTTGCGTGCAAAGGTACTAATAATTTTGCACTCTTGTACACCCTGAGGCAAGTTTTTATAATAAAAAAAGTGAAAACCCCCGGTCGCCATCAAGAACGACCTCTTTCATTATATATAATAATGTACCCGTACCTTATTATATATAGGCTCCGTCTCCTTTTCTCATGAAACGGATACTCCCCTAGTGGCCCTCTGGTGGTCACTTCTGATTTTATGCTGAGAAAATTATTCTCTCAACATAATTTTATTTGCATAATCTAGATAAATAGATGAAAATCCTAAAAATTAGAAAAAAACATCGAAAATCTTTTGAATTTCAAAATTATTTCATAACTTTGCACCCAATATGAGGATAGTATCACATAGAAGATTAGTTGAATTCTATAGTTCAGAAGGACATGGAGACGCTCAGGCTGCACTTGAACGATGGTATAACATCGCAGAAAAGGCAGAGTGGAAGAACCTGTCTGATATAAAGGTAGACTTCCCCACAACAGACTACGTAGGGAATCAGCATTATGTCTTTGACATTAGAGGCAACAAATATCGGCTTGTAGTGGTCGTAAAGTTCACAATCGGGCATATCTTCATCCGATTTGTGGGTACTCACAGTGAATATGATAAGATAAATGTTTCAACGATATAATATAGGAGGTACAAATATGGCAAATATTACGAAAGAGCAATATGAATTTGCATTGGCACGGATTGAGGAACTGTTGCCAATGGTAGATGACAACACGCCTGCCAACGACCGCAATGCTGTGGAGTTGACAATGATGTCTGATGTTGTCATTGAATACGAGAAAGAGCACTACCCCATAGGCAAGCCAACCGTAGCCCAATTGATACAACTCTCGCTTGACGAGAGAAAGATGAGTCAAAAGCAGTTAGCTGCTGAGATAGGGGTCAGTCCTTCTCGAATCAGTGACTACGTTTCTGGCAGGGCCGAACCTACGCTGAAAATAGCCCGTTTGCTTTGTGTCACCTTGGGGATAACGCCAGCAGCTATGCTTGGATATTAATCTTTTTCAGCCGTACAGGTCGCCCCCTTTTTTCGTCCTTTTCGGCTTTTCGGGCATTTTCGGAATCCATATATCCCGAAAGCATCCGTAAATAACAAAATCTTCGAAAACTCCTTTTGGGGAAAATTAATTCGGATTTAAAACAAATATTTCGCAAATCGCTTGGCGGTTTGCGAATTTGTTTGTATTTTTGCAACTGGTATGCGCCTTCGATTGGGGAGCCTGCCCTCCAGGTCTGTCCGCGAAGCGAAAAAGAGAAAACGAAAATAAAAAATAAATAAAAACTTATGGTTATGAGAAAACATCATTTACTCAAAACAATGCTCCTGCTATGTGCCCTGATAGTAGGAAGTTCGAGCGTGTGGGCAGATGCTGAAGTGGTAACGCTTTGGTCAGAAGATTTCTCTTCTTTCTCTAAAGACGCTGTTCCTTCGGGTGGTACATATAATTACTCCTGCGGAGGGGCGAATACGAAGATATATGAAGAAGAACTTGCTGGTGGCGAGAGTCCCGAATTATTACTTCAGAAAAATTCTGCTGGCACCTTTACTGCCACAATACCATTGGATAATATAGATGGTGACCTAACCCTCACTTTCAAAACAAATAACCAGAAAATAAAGGTTGAAACCACAACTACTGGATTAACTGGCGGTCTTGAAGAAAAAGCAAGCGGCACACATACCGCAACTTTCAAAGGCGTAACTACAAGCACTCCCTCTATAACCATCAAGTTTACTTGCACAGGTTCTTCCAACGTCCGCTTGGATGATATCGTCTTAACAGGAACCAAGGCTTCTGGCGCACCCACTCTCATGGCCAGCGACCTTGCTCTGACTGGCGCTCCCGTAGCACTCAGTTTCGACCTTTATAACAACTCTTCTGCACAGGTCATTGAATATACGACTTCCAGTACTGGTGCTGTGACGATTGAGGATAACGACTATGCAACCTTTGTTATTAATGAGACTAACAAGACTATCACCGTCACTCCGAAGAAAAAGACTAACGGCGAACAGGAAATTACCGTGAGCCAGGCTGCCGATGATAACTATAAAGTAGGTTCTGTTACGTTCACGCTAACTATCACCGACAGCACTCCTGAAACTGGCACATGGGTTCTGACCGACCTTGCAGACCTCACTGAGGACGATGTTTTTGTGATTGTAGGTAACAATGGCAAGAACTATGCCATGAGCAACGATAAAGGTGCAAGCGATGCGCCAAAAGCTGTTGAGGTTACTGTCGAGAACGATGAAATTACCAGCGTTGTAGCTGATAACATCAAGTGGAACATCAGCGGTGATGCCACCAACGGCTACATATTCTATCCCAATGGTGATACTGAAAACTGGCTGTATTGCACCAATACAAATAATGGTGTACGTGTAGGTACAAATGCCAATAGTACCTTCATTATTAAAGATGACTACCTGTATCATGTCGGTACATCCCGCTTTGTGGGTATCTATAGTTCGTCAGACTGGCGCTGCTACACAAGCATCAATTCTAATATCACTGGTCAGACTTTCGCTTTCTACAAGTACGACAATGGAACTTCGGTTACTGTGAAGAAGCCTGTCATTGATGTTCCAGAGACCTTCACCGGCAGTACTACCGCAACGATTACTTGTGCTACTGCTGGCGCTACAATTTACTACAGCTTCGACAACTCAACGTGGAAAAAGTATACCGAAGCCCTGACCATCACCGAGACCACCACTATCTACGCGAAAGCCGTGTTAGGTGAAGACGAAAGTGAGGTTGTAAGCAAGACAACAACAAAAGTGCTTCCTACTCCCACCGTTACTATCGACGCCACTGGTATCACCAACACCAATGTGTTTATCGGAACAGAGGCTGGTAGCCTTGCTGCTTCAGTTACCTATAATGATGCAACCGTAGAGGGTGCCGTTGTAACATGGAGCGGTGATGATGATAAGGTAGCTACTATCGATGCTTCTACTGGTGCCGTTACGCTCTTGTCTGCTGGCTCCGTGACCTTCACTGCCACCTACGCTGGTAATAGCGACTATGGTGAGGCAACTGCGACATACAAAATGACCGTTACCAACACCGACCCCAACGTTCCTGGCACAGTGAATAATCCCTACACCGTGGCTCAGGCCCGTGCTGCTATTGATGCAGGTACTGGCCTTACCAATGTATATGCTACAGGTATCGTGTCAGGAATTGTATCGGCCTACAACCCTGACTATGGCAACATCACCTATAACATCTCTGCCGATGGTCTGAGTTCCAGCGACCAGCTCCAGGCTTACCGTGGCAAGAGCTACAATGGCAATAGCTTCGAATCTGCCGATGACATTCAGATAGGTGACGTAGTTGTCATCTATGGTAATCTGACTAAATATAACAGCACTTACGAATTCGCACAGAACAACCAGCTCGTTAGCCTTGTTCGTAAGGCAGACCCCACCTTCTCGCTTGATCCAACAGAGGCAACGCTGGAAGCTTATTCTCATGAGACCGTTGACGTGACGCTGACAACGAACACCGATGGTGAAATTACTTGTGAGAGCAATAATACAGACGTGGCAACGGTAGCTCTGAAGAGCGATAATGTCTATACTATTACTGCCCAAGCTGAGGGTACAGCAATCATCACCATCAAGTCGGCCGGTTCTGAAAACTACAGACCCGCCAGTGCTGTTGTTATCATAACGGTACAGGACAGCCGTGATGAGGCTGGTCTGTCATACGATGTGACAGCATTTGAAGTCGAACTGAACGACAATGGCTTTGTAGCACCTGCGCTGAACAACCCCAACAGTCTGACTGTGACATACTCCTCAAGCAATGAGGACGTTGCATTAGTTGACGAGAATACTGGCGAACTGGTTCTTGAAACGAGTGCTGAAGGTACTGTAAAGATTACCGCTTCTTTTGCTGGTAATGAAAACTTCAAGTCAGGTAGCGCCTCCTACACCATCACCATTATTGACCCGAATAGTAAGGGTATGAAGAATAATCCGTATACTGTGGCAGAGGTTCTCGATGGAACTGCTACAGGTAACGGCATCTATGTGAAAGCATTTATCGTTGGTGAGTTTGTCGGAAAGACTTCTGATCCAAGGACGAGCGGATTTAATGGAAATACTAACCTTGCAGTTGCTGATGAGTTCACAACATCTCCAACGGCCTATAACTCTATTCCTGTTCAGTTAGTTTCAGCTTTTCAGTGGGATTGGGGTTGTAAGACATCTGATGGAGCTTTACTCGGTTATGAGGTACTTATAAAGGGTAATATAGATAATTACTTTAGTGTCAAAGGTATTAAGAGCCCTACAGAAATATCTGCCATTTCCGTACCTGTCACCATCAACGACACCTACAAGTGGGCTACATTCAACAGCACCGCAGATCTTGACTTCACTGGTACCGACGTGAAGGCTTACATCGTAACAGGAGTGCAAGACGACGGCACGCTGGAAAAGACTCAGGTCCATAAGGTTCCTGCTTACACCGGCTTACTGGTAACAGGAACGAGCGCCAGGATTCCTGCTACCACAGAAGATACTGAAGATGTGTCTGCAAACAAGATGGATGCTGGTGAGGGCTTAGAAGCACCTGTAGGCTCTTACGTCCTTTCAGCAGACAGCAACAACAAGGCCGTCTTCAAGAAAGTAGGTTCTTCTTATCAGCCAATAATTGCTCTTAATAAGGCTTATCTCTCAGTGGAGTCTTCTTCTCGTGACATCTTCTTTATTGAGGATGGAGAAACGACAGGCGTTGCTGACATTAACCGTGAAACAATAACCAATAACGGTTCGTGCTACAACCTCAATGGCCAGCGTGTGGCTCAGCCCACGAAGGGTCTGTACATCGAGAATGGAAAGAAAGTAGTTGTGAAGTAAAAGGGTTTAGGAAAGAAATGAGCAAAATTTAGAATAATCTATTCCAGAAATAAGGAATAATATATCTTTCAAATTGTTGGACGTAATTATTTCTAATTGTTGCTGATTTCTTTCCATATAAATATTCGTGAATCAATTAATATAATTATTCAAATTCGTTTCTAAATATAAATAGACAATGAAAAAGCAATATATTTCTCCTTCAATGGAAATAGAGATGGCAGAACCGTATCTGTTGCAGGTGGCCTCTGACCCAAAGACATCGGACGATGAGGTCCAAAAGGGTGATCCCATTCTGGGTCGCTCCTATAAAGACTTCGACGAAGACGATGAAGAAGATTTCTAATCTTTAACTAAAATAGTTAAGTACAACAAGCGAGTGGGCCTGGCGCTATGTGATGCGCCTGGCCCACTTATTTTTGCGGGATTCCGAAAAAGGACGAAAAGACGAAAATGCCTCCCAAAAAGGATTTTCGTTAATTTCGATTTTTTTGGATGGTTTCGAGATATAGATAGATTCCGGAATATATGCTATTTTATTTTACACTGCATGATTTAGTTACAAAAAGAAATTAGAAAAGGCAAATTTACCTACATACCTACATAAAGCGTAATATATTGTTAGTAATTAGAAAGTTACTTTATGTAGGTAACCTACATTTACCTACATTCACCTACATTCAGTCTTTTGACCGTATTTTTCCTAATACTTTCCGCAACTTTTCTAGGTGATTTCCGCAAGAAGTTGCCGTGATTTCCTCAACTTTTCTAGGTGATTTCTGCAACTTTTCTAGGTGATTTCTGGAGGGAAGTGCCATGATTTCTGACGAAAAGTGTCGTGGTTTTTGGTAAAGGATTGGTGATTTTGATAATTTTTGTCGTGCAGAGATTTCGCAAAAAAGGTATTTTTGAATCATTTTCGCTTTGCGAAATAAACGGACAAACGGCATTTTTTATGTAGGTAAATGTAGATAAATGTAGGGTACCTACATAGGCTAAATTAGTAGTTTACAGGGTTTTACAGAGTTTATGTAGGTATGTAGGTAATTTTTATAGAAAATTAGTTTTGTAAATAACTTGTGATTTTGAGAGCAATTTGAGGGGGTATTGAACCATGATTTCGTGGCGATTTCGTGGGGTGATCCAAAACTTTTTCTTGTTTTGTTTTTGCTACTGTCGGGAAAATTGCGTACTTTTGCAGCATCAATAGGAGAAGAGAGTGAGAAATGAAGGCTACTGACTATGCTGAATTGTTGGAGTCGCACGGGGTGAAGCCTACTGCGAACCGCATCCTGATAGCCCGTGCGCTGGCAGCGAAGGAGGGTCCGATGACGATGAAGGACTTGGAGACGGCCATCGTGTCGCTGGACAAGTCGAGCATCTTCCGAGTGCTGACGGTGTTCCGCGAGCACCACATGGTGCATGTCATCGAGGGTGGCGACGGCGGAGTGAAGTACGAGCTCTGCCTGAGTCACGACGACGAGACGGACGACGACGAGCACATTCATTTCTATTGCGAGCGGTGCCACCGTACGTTCTGCCTTTACGACCAGCTCATGCCTGAGGTAAGGGTACCGGAGGGGTTCCTGCTGACGAGTGCCAACTACATACTCCGCGGACTGTGTCCGGATTGCAGAAGATAAAGAATCGATGGCGGAAAATGAGAATATGATAACCAGCCTGCAGAATGCTAAGGTGAAACGCCTGGTGCTGCTGCAGCAGAAGTCTTCCGAACGGCGGAAGTCGGGACTTTTCGTGGTGGAGGGTCAGCGTGAACTGGAACATTGCTTAGAGGCAGGCTACGAGGTGGACAGCATCTATTACTGTCCAGAGCTGTCAGAACTGTCAGCTCAGTCGCAGAGCGAAAAATTTTTAATTTACAAAGTTACTCGGGCCGTTTACGAGAAGATTGCCTACCGCGGCAGTACGGAGGGTGTGCTGGCGGTGGTGAAGAGCCATTCGACGACGCTGGACGAACTGCCTAAAAAAGAGGCTCCCCTGTACGTCGTACTGGAGAGCGTCGAGAAACCTGGCAACTTAGGCGCTGTGCTGCGCTCGGCAGACGCCGCAGCGGCAGACGCCGTCATCGTCTGCGACCCGCTGACCGACCTGTATAACCCGAACCTCATCCGCAGTTCGATAGGCGCTATCTTCAGCGTGCCTTGTGTGGCCTGCACGTCGGAGGAGTGCATCCGCTTCCTGAAGGCTCGCGGCATTCGCATCCTGACTGCCCAGTTGCAGGACAGCCACCTATATTATAATACCGATATGCGTCAGGGGACTGCCATCGTCTTGGGAACGGAGTCGACAGGACTGACTGACGCTTGGCGCCAGGCTGCCGATGCCCACATCCGCATCCCCATGCTGGGCCGCCTCGACTCGCTGAACGTCTCCGTCAGCGCCGCCATCCTGCTCTTCGAGGCCGTCAGACAAAGGACTATTTAAACAACGAATTACACGAATTAGTAATTATACATCATTCGCAAGTTTAATAACGACCACGAATTACACGAATTACACGAATTATTAATTAAAATAATAGAGGAATGCGGCGATGCCTTCGAGGGCAGGCTTGCGCTCACCTTCAATCTCAATCTTGAACTTGATTTCCGCCTTGCAGATGCCACGCAGGTTCTGGATGTTGTGCAACGTGGTCACCAGACGGACACGGCTGCCGGTGAGGACGGGCTGGCCAAAGCGCATGTCGTTCATGCCGTAGTTCACCAGCATCTTGATGTTGTTAACCTCGATGATCTGGTCCCACATATACGGCAGCAGGCTCAGCGTCAGATAGCCGTGGGCGATGGTCGACTTATACGGACTCTCCGTCTTGGCACGCTCCACGTCGACGTGAATCCACTGGTGGTCCAGCGTGGCGTCGGCAAACAGGTTGATGCGCTCCTGATCTACCTGAAGCCACTCCGATTTTCCTAACTCTTCGCCCAAGTGGGCGGCAAACTCGTCGTACGAGTTAATGACTAATTTTCCCATTGTTTTTCTTTGTTTAAGTTGCCAATTTGGGTGCAAAGGTACAACTTTTCCTTTGAACTTTTATCTTTCATCTTTGAACTTTATGATATGCGTAAGCGTTAAATAACCCTAATTAGTCATCATAAAGTTCAAAGTTCAAAGTTCAAAAACCAAAGTTTATTGTATCTTTGCAGCCGCTAAGCGCCCAGAAACCGCTGCCCTGATAGTTAAATGGATATAACAAGGCTCTCCTAAAGCTTAGTTCCGAGTTCGATTCTCGGTCGGGGTACCATTTAGATTAAAGATTATAGTTTAAAGATTATAGTTTATAGTTTATAGTTTAAAAATTAAATAACTAACCAAAGGTTTAAGCATTATGTTGGGAATCATTTTATCAATCATCATCGGATGTCTGGCAGGATTCTGTGCGGGCAAGTTAATGAAAGGTGGCGGCTTCGGCTTCCTCATGAACCTGCTGCTGGGTCTCTTTGGCGGCGCGCTGGGCGGCTGGATCTTCAGCCTGTTGGGCATTGAGTGGGGCGGTCTGCTCGGACAGTTAGGTACGGCCATCATCGGAGCTGTCGTCATCCTTTGGGTAGCCTCGCTACTGAAGAAGTAACCTGTCTCTTTGTGAGGTCGCCCTTGGGTGACCTCGAAAGAAGTAACTGAGGTTGCCCTTGGGGTGACCTCACTTTTATTATTAACAAGGTGTTTGCTTCTGATACTTAGCTGGCGTGGTACCTGTGTATTGCACGAACATCTGGTGGAAATACTGTCGGCTGCTGAATCCGCAGTAGTCGGCAATGCTCTCCGACGACCAGTCGGGGTGTTCGGCCATCACGTTCTTGGCGTCCTCCACACGCAGATAGTTCATCAGCGACGTCAGCTTCTTGTGTTCCGACTGGCGCAGCCACAGCTGAAGTCGTTTCATGGGGACGTTGATCTGGCGTGACACGATGCTCAGCGTCAGGTTGTGCTGTCGCGATCCGCCGTCCTCGGCCCAACGTCTCAGTTCCTGCTCAATGTGTTGCTGCTGTTCGTTGTCCAAGAACGTGTGGCCAGCCAGTGTGGCAGCGTTGTCCTCCGTTGTTTCCGTTGTCGCCGTGCCGGATTCCTCCTTCGTCGTCACCTCTTCACTTCCCTCGGCCTCCTCAACACGCCCCGAGTCCTCGCTGATGCCGTAGCTGTAGAGGCTGATGACGATGTAGAAGACGAAGAAGAAAAAGAATACCGAGAAAATCACTAACGGTAGTCCGTGGAAGAAGATGACAAAGGGTATGAACAGCGCAAACAGCGGCATGACGCTGACGCTCAGCCCCATCCAGCGCAGCAAGTCCTTCCTCTCGCGGTCGTAGTATTCGTCAACCGCCTGCTGCAGACGTCGGTATTCCCTATATTGTAATATAAAGAGGTAGAACATCAACAGCAAAAAGAGCAAGGCTCCGACATACTCCGCCAGTTGGAGCGCCGGCGAGAAGAGTTGCAACGGCACGCCGTCGAGATACACCGTCGTCAGCAGCATCACAGCCGCCACGGCGACAAGGGTAGTTCCCACCGTCCACTCCTTCAGCGTCACGCGGCCTCGCCGCTGGACTGACAGCACGGCGAGTCCGATGAACAGCGACGCCGGCATGAAGAGCAGCAGGTTGAGCAGTACGGCCTGCGTTACGCCCATCTGCCGCAGTCCCGTCATATATTGCAACAGGAACTGCAGGGCGATGAGCAGCGTTCCTGCCACCGCCAACCATCTGGCACGGGCAAAACCGCTATGGTGCTTCGCCCTGTTTGGCACTCGCAGTACCAACATCAGAGCCAGCATCACCATTGTCAGCATGCCGCTGATCTGCATCTCACCGATTGTAATCATGCCGCAAAATTACGAAATAGTTGTGAGAAATATATCAAAAAACAGCCAAAATTGTCAAAAAAACGCGTTTTTTTGACACCTGACAAGCGTTTATTTGACACCAAACCCGTTTTTTTGACACCTCGTTTCATTTCTTTTCCTTAACTTTGCAGCCGTAAAAATGTTGATACCGTAGCCAGAACCATCTATATAAACCAATGAAGTCTCAACCTATGGTTGACCCTGCCCCACACCGCGGATGAAGCCGTCTTGTGGGGCAGGTTCGTTTTTACACCAAGAATTTCAGAAGAAGTGAAAATAACGTTAAGCGGTGATGACATTTCGCGCGCTCGAACATCTTATTATATAAATATAAGAATAGAAAAATAAAAGAATAAAAAGGTGAAACCTTAGTAAAAAGGTAAAAAAAGAAAGATAAAAAAGTATATATAGAAGATGAATGTAAGAGAACTGGAACTGCTTGCGGAGAAGAACCGGAAGCGCCTCGTCGAGGTTGTGTATGCCGCCAAGGCTGGACACATCGGCGGTGACTTGTCGTGCCTGAACGTGATGACGGCACTCTATTTTCATGTGATGAAAGGACTGACGCCTGAAAATCCGAAGAAGGCCGACAGAGACCGCTTCGTATTGTCGAAGGGGCATTGTGTGGAGGCGCTGTATGTGACGTTAGAGGCAAAGGGTTTCCTCGCACCGGAAGTGCTTGACACGTTAGGTAAGTTTGGTAGCATCCTGAGCGGTCACCCCACCATCGAGGTGCCTGGCATTGAGGTGAACAGCGGTGCCTTGGGCCATGGACTGAGCATCGGCATCGGCATGGCGTTAGCTGCCAAGATGAATGCTGGGGTTTACAATACGCAACAGCCATCGCCTAACACCTATAAGACCTACGTCCTGATGGGCGACGGCGAGCAGGGCGAGGGCAGCATCTATGAGGCTGCGATGGCAGGCGGCAAGTACAAGCTGGACAATCTGGTGGCCATCATCGACCGCAACCATTTGCAGATTTCCGGCGATACGGAGGACGTGATGCCTATCGACTCTATCAAGGAGCGCTGGACGGCCTTCGGTTGGGAGGTTATCGAGATGAACGGCGACTCGATGGCGGACATCGTGAAGACCTTCGACGCCATCGACTACACGAACAAGAAGCCCCACCTGATCATCTCTCAGACGACGAAGGGCAAGGGCGTCTCGTTCATGGAAGGCATTGCCAAGTGGCACCACGGCGTGCTGAACGAAGAGCAGTGCAAGGCTGCCGTAGCAGAGATAGAAGCAAGAATAAAGAATTTGGAATGAGGAATGTGGAATTATGATTGCATGTAGAAAACAGTTTACCGACACGCTGCTGGAGTTGGCGCGTGAAGACAAAGATATCATTGCCGTAACCACCGATGCACGTGGTTCGGTGACCTTGGGCGACTACGCTACGGCGCTGCCCGAACAGTTCGTGGAGTGTGGCATTGCCGAGCAGGATGCCGTGGGCATCTCGGCCGGACTGGCACATTCTGGGAAAAAGGTGTTCTGTTGCGGACCAGCCTGCTTCTATGTGGCACGTAGTCTGGAGCAGGTAAAGGTCGATCTGGCATATTCGGAGAATCCCGTCACCATCCTTGGTGTCTCAGGCGGTGTGGCCTACGGCGCCTTAGGTGCTACCCACCACTCGCTGCACGACATCGCCGTACTGCGCACCTTCCCCGGCATGACGGTCTGTCTGCCTTCCGACTGGCGTGTCACCAAGAAATTAGTTAAGTACTTGGCTGTTGACCAATGGTTAACGTCCAAAGTTCAAAGTCCCAAGCCTTGTTATGTTCGTGTTGGCCGTGCTGCCGTGCCCGATGTCTATGCCGACGACGACTTCCCCTTCGAGGTGGGCAAGGCCATTCAGGTAATGGACGGTACGGACGTCACCATCGTGGCTACTGGCGAGACCGTCTATCATGCCTGGCAGGCTGGTCTGAAGTTGAAGGAACAAGGCATTTCGGCCCGCGTGCTGGACATGTCGTGGATCAAACCCTTCGACGAGGACGCCATCCGTAAGGCTGCCGCTGAAACGGGACGCATTGTCACCGTCGAGGAGCATTCCAAGTTCGGCGGCTTAGGCGCTATGGTCTGCGAGGTGTTGAGCGAGAACCCCGTTCCCGTCCGCATCATCGGCATCCCCGACGAGAACGTCGTCCACGGCACCAATGCCGAGATTTTCCACCACTACGGCATGGATGCGGAAGGAATTGCAAAAGCTGTGGCAAGCTTTAAAGAATAAAAGAATAAAAGAATAAAAAACAAAAGACCTATGAAAGAGAAACTGAATCGTATCGGACAGAAGATCCTGTCGAAGCTGCTGGTGTTGTTAGGCTTCAGCTGCACGTTCCTGTTCATGGCCTGCTACGGTCCGCGACCGAAAGGATACGAACCCCAGGACGCCGAGGAGTTTACCGACTCCATTATGGAAGTTCCCGACTCCACCGTCGTAGAGAGTGTTGTCGATGAGTAACGTCGTTCCGCTGACAGTCAGGAAGAAGATTGGTCTGGAACTCTGGCGGCAGCGCGAGAAGATGATTTCTCGCGAACATCCGTTGCGCCAGCTGTTCTGGGAGTGTACGCTGCGCTGCAATCTGCATTGCCGGCATTGTGGCAGCGACTGCAAGGTGACTGCCGGACAGGCCGACATGCCGAAGGAAGACTTCCTAAGAGTACTCGACGGCATCGCCCAGCGCACCAATCCTCACGACGTCTTCGTCATCGTCTCGGGCGGTGAACCGCTGATGCGCGACGACTTGGAAGCGTGTGGTGCCGCCATCTATGCCAAAGGGTTCCCCTGGGGTATGGTGAGCAACGGACTGGCCCTGACGCCAGAGCGCTATCAAGGTTTGTTGAAAGCCCATATCCATGCCATCACCCTGAGCATCGACGGTTTGGAACAGGAGCACAACTGGATGCGCGGCCACCCCAAGAGCTTCGAGCGCGTTGATCAGGCCATCAGTCTGATAGTCAGTACGCCGAAGGTGTCGTTCGACGTGGTGACCTGTGTCAATCGCCGTAACTACGGACAACTGGACCAGTTGAAGGAATACCTCATCGGCAAGGGCGTCAAGTATTGGCGGCTCTTTACCGTGTTCCCGGTAGGGCGTGCAGCACAAGACTCCGACATGCGGCTCACCAACGACGAGTTCCGCGGCGTCTTCGAGTTCATCAAAAGGACCCGTCAGGAGGGGCGCATCCATGCCGACTACGGCTGCGAGGGTTTCCTCGGCAACTACGAAGGCGACGTCCGCGACCACCTCTTCTCGTGTCAGGCCGGCATCACTATCGGCTCCGTACTCATCGACGGCAGCATCTCGGCATGTACCAGCATCCGCTCCGACTATCATCAAGGCAACATCTACAAAGACGACTTCATGGACGTCTGGGAACAGCGCTTCCAGCCCTATCGCAACCACGAGTGGATGAAGACCGGCGACTGTGCCGAGTGCAGCTATTTCCGATACTGTCAGGGCAATGGTATGCATCTGCGCGACGGCGATGGGAGACTGTTGCTGTGCCACGTGAAAAGATTAAAAGCCTACCCAAGCCCTCCCAAAGGGGAGGGATGTTAAGATAGAAGAATTAAGCATTATATAAAATGAGCCAATACATTATTGCAATAGACCAAAGCACGTCATCGACGAAGGCTCTGCTGTTCGACGAGACGTGCCGTGTGGTGGCCCGCACCAATGTGGACCACAAGCAGTACTACCCCCAGACGGGCTGGGTGGAGCACGACGCCGAGGAGATATATTATAATATGGTGGAGGCCATAAGAAGGGTTGTGGCAGAAGTGGACACACACTATTCTTTGGTTCCCTGCACGTTCTCCCTCGCCATTACCAACCAGCGCGAGACCGCTGTGGTGTGGAACAAGACGACGGGCAAGCCCATCGCCAAAGCCGTGGTGTGGCAAGATACCCGTGGCGCCGAGCTGTGCCGACAATTGAGAGATGACAGCAAGACCGTCGAGATGGTGATGGCAAAGAGCGGTCTGCTGATAGACCCGAACTTCTCCGCCTCTGGTGTTAAGTGGCTATTAGACAATGTGCCGGGTGCCCGTGAGGCTGCCGAAAAAGGCGAGTTGCTGATGGGTACCATCGACACGTGGCTCGTCTGGAAATTGACAGGCGGCAAGGTGCATGCCACCGACACCACCAATGCTTCGCGAACCATGCTGTTTAATATCCATACTTTGGAATGGGACGATGAACTGCTGCGGCTATTCGATATACCACGTTCGATGATGCCAGAAGTACTCCCCTGCGATGCCGTCTATGGCGAGACAACGTGCGATGGTTTGTTCAGCAAGCCCATCCAGATTGCCGGTGTCTTGGGCGACAGCCACGGAGCCTTAGTCGGCCAGATGTGTTTCGAGCCAGGGTCTGGTAAGGTGACTTACGGCACTGGTTCCAGCGTGATGGTGAACATCGGTGAAGAGCCGAAAGCCGCCCCTGAGGGTTTGGTAACGAGTGTCGGTTTCTCGGCATTCGACAAGACGTGGTACGGCTACGAGGGTAACATCTATAGTACTGGCGCCACGCTGAAGTGGATTGCCGACCAGCTGCAACTCGTGGGCCATCCACGGGAGATGGAAGCCCTGGCTACCAGCGTCCCCGACAATGGCGGCGTCTATATCGTGCCGGCTTTTTCGGGACTGGGTGCGCCGTGGTGGCAGAGCGACGTGAAGGGCGCCGTCTTCGGACTGACCTTCGCCACGACAAAAGCCCACTTCCTGCGGGCTGCCTTGGAGTCAATAGCCTACCAGATTAAAGACTTGGTGGACGTAATGGCTCATGCTACTGGCGGCAGCCTGAAGGAGATAGCCGCTGACGGCGGACCCACGAAGAACCGCTTCCTCATGCAGTTCCAGGCTGACCAGCTCGGAACGCCCGTGGTCTGCACAGAAGTCGATGATGCCTCAGCCTTAGGTGCCGTCATCATGAACGGCTTCGCCCGTGGCCTGTGGAAGAGCTTCGACGATGTCACCGACTTCCGCAAGGTGACTGAGACCTACCAGCCTCAGCTCAGTGAACAGAAAGAAAAACTCTATCAGGGTTGGCGCAACGCCGTCAGCCAATTGATAAAATAAACGATAATTCTCAAATTCTCTAATTCTTGATAACTAAACTCATATAATATGAAGAACGGAAAAACCTGTTTTGGCGTGATTATCGGAACACGCGCCTATTTTAATTCTGAGTTGGCCAAGGACGTGCGCAAGCAGTTGCTGAAGACGCTTGACGACGGTGGCTACGAGTACATCATCCTGCCCGAGGACGCCACACCAACGGGCAGTTCGAGCATCGAGACCCGCGAGGACGGCCTGAAGGTGTCGAAGCAGTTCCGCGAGCACCGCGACGAGATTGACGGCATCATCGTTTCGTTGCCCAACTTCGGCTTCGAGATTGGCATCATCAATGCCATCAGCGATGCCGACCTGAACGTCCCCGTGATGGTGCAAGCCTGCGACGACGAGAACGACAAGGTGGACTTGGACTCGCGCCGCGACGCCTTCTGCGGAAAGATCTCCGTCTGCAACAACCTCTACCAGTATGGCATTCCCTTTACCGACACCACGCTGCACACCTATTCTATATATAGTCCCCTGCTGCGCCAGGACATCGACCGCTTTGCCGCCGTTTGTCGGGTGGTGAACGGACTACGCCACTGCCGCATCGGACAGATTGGTACGCGACCATTAGGCTTCAACACCTGCCGCGCCTCAGAGAAACTGTTGCAGCGCTCGGGCATCACCGTCGTCCCTGCCGACCTCTCGGAGATACTCTATGCTGCCCAGAAGATAGCTGATGACGACCCGAAGTTCAAGGCCATGTGTGAGCGAGTTCACAACTACGCCAAAGTGCCGGAGGCCTATCGCGAGAAGCTGAACCTGCAGGCTAAGTTCGGCGTGGCCGTCGAAAACTGGATTGAGCAGAACGACGTCCAAGCCGTTGCCATCCAGTGCTGGGATTCGCTTGAGCAGAACTACGGCTGCGCAGCCTGCGTCACCATGTCAATGCTCAGCGACAAGCTCATCCCCGCCGCCTGTGAGACCGACCTCGCCGGCGCCGTGTCGATGTATGCCCTCGCCTTAGCCTCGAAGAACGCCCCAGCCCTACTCGACTGGAACAACAACTTCGCTGAAGACCGCAACAAGTGCGTCTGCACCCATTGTGGCAATTTCCCCCGTCAGTTCGTGGGCAACAACGATTTGAAACTTGGACCGTTAGGCGTCTTAGGCCGTACGTTAGGAAAGATCAATACCTTCGGAGCCGTCTATGCCAAGGTCTCGGAAGGTCCCTTCACCTTCTTCCGCATCTCGACCGACGACCCGAAGGGTCAGATCAAGGCCTACCTCGGCAAGGGCCAGATTACCAACGACCCCTACGGCATGGACGGCTGCATCGCCGTCACCCAGGTTGACAACCTGCAGAAGCTGATGAAGTACATCTGTAAGAACGGCTTCGAGCACCACGTCGCCATGTGCCGCACCGATGTCGTCGACATCGTCCAGGAGGCTCTTGAAACCTACCTCGGCTGGCAATTATACGTCCACGAGTAAATTAACCTATTTCTCCAGTTCAAAGACTGGGATGAAGGTTTTGTCTATGGGGGTGGTCACGGTCTGACCGCCCTCATAGGTTTTTCCGGTATGGCGGTCGCGCCAACGGCCCTGGGTCTTGGGTAGGTAGGTCTGCCACTCCTTGGCGTCGGGTTCCGTGACGGGACTGACAAGGAGTTTCGGACCGAACATATACTCGTATTTCTGGGCCAGAGCCTGGGGGTCGTTGGGGAAGTCGAAGACCAATGGACGCATCAGCGTATAGCCCTCCTCGCTGACGCGGCGGGCACACTCCTCGATGTAGGGCCGCAGGGCCTCACGCTCCTTGATGCAGTTGGTGATGATCTCCTGTGCTTCCTTGCCATAGTTCCAGGGTTCGGTATTGCTCATGTAGCCGTGGACACGCATCAGTGGCAGATAGACCGACAGCTCTATCCAGCGCAGCATACGGTCGATATAGGCCGAGTCGGTGTACTGGTTGTGCGGCCGGAAGAATCCACCAGCATCGTAAGTCCACCAGGGTATGCCAGCAGCCTGTACACCTAAGCCGGCCGTAATCTGCCGGCGCAGCGTCTCCCAGTCGTTGCCCACGTCGCCACTCCATAGGGCAATTCCATAGCGCTGAATGCCAGGATAGCCGCAGCGGGTGAGAATGAGGCCTGTCCCAAACCCCTCCCCATGGGAGGGGAGATGATTGGCTAATCCTTCGTGAACAGTCTTGCAGACCATCAGCGGGAAGGCGTTGCGCACGGCATCACCGCGCCACTTGCCGCCATTCACCATGCGACCAGCCAGGTCATCGTTCTCGGGTTCCGTAGCATCCTGCCACCAAGCGTCGATGCCTAACGGCACTAAGCGTTCTTCGAAGTTCCTCCAATAGGCGGCAGCGGCTTCAGGGTTGAAGAAGTCTATCCAGTCGGTGCCGGGGATGTAGTAGTTTTTGGCCAAAAGTTGCTTACCTACCTCAGAGTTCTTGTCCACCTTCGACCAGACGCTGAGCATCATGCGGATGCCCATGTGGTGCAGGTAGTCGGTCAGGGCCTTGGGGTCGGGGTAGTCGTCCTCATCGAACTGCATCGAGTTCCATCCATACTTGCCCCAGTACTGCCAGTCCTGCACTATCATGCCGATGGGTATGCGCTCTTTCTTAAAGCGGTTGGCGGTCTGCAGGATTTCGTCGGAAGAGTGGAAACGTTCGCGGCAATGGATATAGCCCAGAGCCCACGAGGGAATCTGCGGACAGGGACCTGTCAGGTCGCGGTAGGAGGCGATGATTTCGTCGGCAGAACCCACAAACACGGTGTAGTCCACCTTCGTGGCGATAGGCGAGCGGAAGGTTGTCTCCTCGCGTACCTTATTATAATATAGCACAGGCTTGTCGTCTTTGGTCAGTTCGGCCGTCACCTTATGGCTGCCCGCCTTCAGGTGGACGATGGCCGAGCTGGTGGGGGGCAACCAGAGGTTCTGCATGTCCATCACCTTCCGGCCGTCAATCTCCAGGTCATGGCGGCGCGCCATCTTCTGGCCGACGTCCAACAGCAGGGCGTAGTCGCCCTCTTTGTCCACCTTTAGTGTACCCTCGAAGATATGACGCACACGCACCTCCTTCTTGCCGCCCTCGGTGGAGGTGACGTTGACTTCCTCGCGGATGCCTGAGTCGGAACCTGACGGAGGTACCGTCAGCGACACACTCTGGCTGCACGGGTTAAACTCTGTCATGCCGTAGTTGTTCCACAGCACGCCGTAGCCTTTGCTCGACAACAGCATAGGCAGCGAAATCTGCGTGTTCACCTGCGTCAGTCGTCGAGGCAGTCCACGCACATTGCTGTAGCCATCCTGGAATTGTCCTAAGCCGTAGAGGAACTCCCCCCGAGGCGACTTAAACGTCAGCGTAGCCTGTTCGCCCTGCATATCGTGGGTAGTGGCGGTAAACACCACGCGACCCTGCTTGTCATTCACCTGCACCACCTGACGCTTCGGGTCTATCTTCACCGTCACGTCGTGCTGCGCCACCTCGTCGTTCTTCACATAGCTCCAGTCGGGCAACTGCTCCTTCGCGTTGCCGACTACCCCTTCTCCAGGGTCAGCGCTCCACTGGATGCGCACGGCATTGCGTGCCACATATTTCACTGTCAACTGTCCCTTGCCAAAGGGAACTGTCTCTGCCCACGACCATTGCATCACGGCTAAGGCGAATAATAGCGTTACGATATACTTCATGTTCATAAGTGCAAACCTTTTAGGTTGCAAAGTTACGAAAAAACGAGAGAAATGCAAAAGGAAAGCTCGCTTTTCTTTGCATTTCCGAGTGCAAAGGAACTTCGGCGGAGCCAAAGCTGCGAAAAAACGAGAGAAATGCAAAGGGAAACCATCTTTTCTTTGCTTCATTCCCCCTTCATGGGGAGCGTTCCACATTTTACCAAATGCCACTCCTGAAAAAAATTGGCAATGGCCTATGCGTTGGGGCGTGATGGATGTGCCTTGGGATAAAAGAACATTGGAACGTGGCTGCCCTTTCATTTGTTCAGAGGTGTTAGTTTCGGCTATGTTTTGAATGTTAATTTCTGCTTAAGACAGGAGATAAATTGTGAAGGGATGTGAAATGAAAAATCTTGGATTCTTACAAAAAAAATTTTCATTCTGGAACGGAAGATGCACACGTTCGGCGGTTTGTGCTGGGTTGAAGGGCGATGGGAAAAGTGCGTAATCCGCCCTATACCCGTTCACTTTCCGGGTGCTATTCAAAGCCCCAATGAGGCATGAAAAAGCCTCGTTTTGATGTCCGTTTATTCAGAAAAAGGATAAAAAAGTAGACATTGTGAACATTGAAACGACATTTTTCCGGCTGATGCCCGTTCACCTCCAAAGCAGAGGCGCGGTAGCGACCTTTTTCCGCCCCATACCCGTTCAAACGGAGCCGGGTTTCGATTCCTTTCCGCCCGATACCCGTTCACAGGACGGACTGACTAACGCCATCGACATCGCCTCTTTTCCGGAGCATACCCGTTCATTTGTGACGCTTAGTCAGGTGTCTTCGTCCTTTTTCCGGCCCATATCCGTTCACTCTTTGGTGATACACGCCTATCTTTGTACTGGGAAATTAACAAATACCAGTACAGACATGGCAGGAACAGTAAAGGAAATGAGCCTAATCAAGCAAGTGCTGCAGCTGAAGCAGCGTGGAGAATCGAACCGCGGCATCGCCCGCCAGTTACCAATCAATAAAGAGACTGTCAATGGATATATGCAGACCATCGAGGCCAACGGCTGGAAGATGGAGGACCTGCTCCAGATGGACGACCCCGTCCTGGAGGGCATGTTCCATGCAGGCAGCCCTGCCTACACCGACGAGCGCATGAAGGAGTTCCTTCGTCTGCTGCCCTACTTCCGTGAGCAGCTCACCAACCGCAAGCTGCATGTCACCCGCCAGCTGCTGTATGAGGAGTACCGCAAAACGCATCCCGACGGCTACGGCAAGTCGCAGTTCTACGAGCATCTGAAGCAGAATCTCGTGGCCCAGAAGGACATCACCACCGTACTGGCCATGACCTACAAGCCTGGCGAGAAGCTGATGGTAGACTTCGCAGGCGACAAGATGCCGTACATCGACCCTGAGACGGGCGAGGTAAAGAAGGCGGAGGTGTTCGTGGCCTGCCTGCCCTACAGCGACTACATCTTTGTCTGTTGCGTGCCGTCGCAGCGCACGGAGGACTTCCTCTTTGCCCTGCGCCTGTGCCTGGAGCATCTCGGAGGCGTGCCTCCCATCGTGGTGCCGGACAACCTGAAGTCAGCCGTCATCACACCCGACAGGCATGAACCAGGCCTGAACAAGGCCCTGCAGGACATGGGCAACCACTACGGCTTCACCGTACTGCCCTGCGATCCGGGCGAGCCTACGCAGAAAGCACTCGTGGAGGATGCCGTGAGTATCACCTACAATCGTATCGCAGCCAAGCTCAGAGGACGCGGCATCGTCGGTCTCCCGGCTTTGAACAAGGCCGTGGAGGAGCAGAACGTGATGCTCAACCAGACACGCATGCAGAAGCGTCCCTATACCCGTGAGGAGCGTTTCCACGCAATGGAGAAACCTGAGCTGAAGCCACTTCCTGAACAGATATTCGAGATGCGCTACTATGCGGACCTGAAGGTGCAGAACAACTGCTTCGTGGAACTGCGTCACGACAAGGTCACCCACTTCTACAGCGCCCCATACGCCTATGTCGGGCGCAAGGCGAAAGTCATCTTCACGCGGTCATGGGTGAAGATATACGTAGACAACCAGCTGGTGGCCACACACAGGCGCAAGCATGAATACGGCTACACCCACGTGCCGGAACACCTGGCCTCCAAGTCACGAGCCATCACGGAGCGGAGCGCCGCCTACTATATCGCATGGGCAGGCAAGAGGTCGGAGGACTGCAAGGCATACGTCACAGAGATCTTCAACCCCAGACGCACCGGCAATCCCGAGGAAGTGTACTACCGCATCTGCGGAGCCATCATCTCATCCTACAGGAAGTATGAGGGCTCGCTGGTAGACCTCACCTGCCGCCAGTGTCTTGAGAACCGCGTATTTACCTATAAGAAGTTTGAGACTATTCTCAAGAACAACTACCTCCATCAGGCCGACGACGAGCCGGGCCTGTTCGCACCCGTACCCACAGACCACGCCAACATGCGCGGCAACGGATATTTCAAATAACAAGCATTATTCACAATCTAACAGAATCAAGTTATGACAGACGAGACAGTGAGATTCCTACACGACCTCAAGCTGCCGGGAATGGCAGCCTGCTGGACATCGCTCGAAGAGACGCACCAGCTGGACAAGGTATCACTGCGCGACGGCATGCAGCTGATGCTGCAGCATGAGCGCGACACACGCCAGGCGAACCGCATAGCCAGGCTCATCAAGAACGCAGGCTTCAGGCAGAAGGCCACTATCGAGGAACTGGAAATGGACACCACACGCGGGCTGTCCACCGCCGATGTCACCGAACAAGCCACAGGTGGCTACATACGTGACGCGCGGTTCACTATTGTTATTGGCCCCACGGGCACAGGTAAGACCTTCTTCATCTGTGCCATGGGCGAGAGGGCATGCCGTCAAGGGTACAAGACGCTCTACTTCACCATGAACACGCTCATAGACCAGCTGCGGCTGGTGCATCTGGAAGGGCGTGAGACAAACTTCTTCCGCAAGCTCTCTGCCCACGACCTGCTCATCATCGACGACTTCGGCATGGTCAGGCTCGAAGGGCAGATACAGCACGACTTCGAGCAGATTATCGACGACAGGTACAACCGCAAGGCGCTCATCCTGGCAAGCCAACTGCCTGTTGCTGACTGGTATAACGTATTCCAGAGCGAGTTGATTGCCGAGGCATGCCTCGACAGATTAGTGCATAAATCAAAAAGATTTGAGCTGAAAGGCGATAGTTTGAGAAAAAAGTATTAATTTTGCCGCCGATAGAGTAAATCACCAACCGAGTGAACGGATATCATCGGAATTGGTGAACGGCTATCGCCGGAATACGCACCGCATTCATGTATATCTTGTCAGCGAGGATGGTGGACGGCAGATAGCCGAACCTCATCTGATACAGATCTATCTGTAGCTGCATATCGGCCCCCTCGTTGTAGGCATCCCAGCTGTGGTGGTCGATAAACGTATAGCCTTCCACAATGCTTGCGCCAATCTTTGCACCAAACTCCACATTGGCGCCAGCCTTGCCACGGACTATCGGGTGGACGTGGGGTTGGAAGATGCTGACAATGCGGCTTGGGCATCTGTGGACGCCTGTGCGTTGCATCTCATCCTGCTGGTGCATCATCTTTATGATGGCAGTAATGACTCTCTTCTCATAGAGAAACAGAAACTCGTAGCGCTTATAGTCCTCGGCAAAGATGTTCAGAAGCTGGCGCAGATCCTTCGTCAGACAGTTAAGCAGGTAGGCGATGGTGTCCTTGACCAGTCTGCCTTTCTTCACCTTCTGCTTGATGAGCAGCAAATAGCAGCGACGGGCATCCTTGTAGTGGGTCTTCTTGCCTGTGATACCAAATTCCCTGCATACTTTCGACGTGTATTCGTCAATCTTACGGCAGGCTGTCTCAAGAAGAGTAGAATCCACAGGATAGCGGACCTCGGCATCTGCACAGGTGGCATCAATCTTCAAGACCCCCTTGTGCTTCCGGTTCTGTGAGTCTGTGAACTCAGCCGCATTCGGGGCTCCTGCCTCTGGTTTCGGAGGTTCTTCTCCTTTGTCCCTGGCATCCTGTCCTGCCTGCTTACGGCGTTCCTCAAGGATGCGCTGCTGCTTAAGGAGCAACTTGGTGGTCATGGCGTTAATCTCCTCTTCGCTGATTCGCTTGCGGATGGTAACAAACAGACTTGGATCGAATATCGGCTTGTCCGTAAACTCTGACAGGCCGCAGAGATACTGCATGTAGGGATTTTCACGGATGATGTCTATCGTCTCCTGGTCGGAAAGACCAAGTTTGTGCTTGACTATCATCGCACCCACTATCATACGGGCAGGCTTGTTGCCGGCTCCTTTCTCCTTGTTGTCAAGCTTTGAGTTGTATTCCTTTTCGATGTCAGGCCAAGGGAGATTATCGCCCATCTGCACCCAGCGATTGGACTTGTCAAGGTTGTCCAAAGACGATCTCACCAAATCCAGTGTCAGCTGCTTGTGTTGTG
>JAEEVT010000036.1 GCA_016291005.1 Prevotella sp.
AGCAGCGGTGTCAACAGGGGAGCCAGTAGCGTCGAGGCCGCCGTCATGCCCACGGAGAGTGCCAAGTCGCCTTTTGCCAGATAGGTAATGACGTTCGATGCCGTTCCGCCTGGGCAACAGCCCACCAGTATCACGCCGATGGCCAGTTCCTTGGGCAGTGAGAAGGCCCACGTCAGTCCCAAAGCCAACAACGGCATGACGGTGAATTGGGTAAGACAGCCAATAAATATATCTTTGGGACGGCTCAGCACGACTTTGAAGTCCTGCGGCGCAAGCGTCAGTCCCATCCCGAACATGATGATTCCCAGCATGGGATTGATGACCCACGTGCCAATCCATGAGAGCGACGCGGGTACCACCAGCGCCAATGCTGCCACCAGCAGAACCATCGCTCCCATCCATCGGGCTATAAAATCACATACTTTCTTCATAGCATTTGCAAAGGTACGAAGAAAAAACAAGACACCAAAGGATTCCAGGATATTTTTGAGTGCTGTACTGACAAGTGCCTTCAACCTTATCAGAAACCGAAATTGGGATTAACCTCAGACAAAAGGCATTAATACACAATCAAACATTGATCATTCTGCATATTTCCTCCAGATACTTGCGGTCTATGTCGTCGAAGGTATTCAGTTTCTCGCTGTCAATGTCAAGCACGGCGACAACGGCATTATTGCTTCCATACACAGGCACCACAATCTCCGACTTCGACTCGCTACTACATGCAATATGGCCAGGGAACTGTTCAACGTCAGGCACGATGACTGTCTCTGCCCGTTGCCAGGCAGTGCCGCACACGCCCTTCCCGTAGGGGATATGCATACAAGCGACGGGACCTTGGAAGGGGCCAAGCACTAATTCTCTGCCCTGGTCAGAGTGTGGCACGCAATCGTCGCCTACCACCCGATAGAATCCCGTCCACCAGAATCCCATTGTCTGATGGATTGCCGCTGCCACATTGCTCATCACGGCAATCATGTCCTTCTCGCCCTCGATGAGTGCCTCAATCTGGCTTACGAGTAATTGATATTGTTTTTCTTTCATACCTTGTGAAGACTACATAGGTGGTAGGTTGGTTTTGATATTGCCGCGATTTTTTCAAGAAGTTACCGTTATTTCTGCAGGCTCTACCATCTGACGGCGAGGCTGCCGAGGAACCAGCGGCCCTGCTGGGGAATGAGGTTCGTGTTCATGCCGCTACGGTAGTAGTGGGTGCCTAAGAGGTTGTGGACGTTCAAGCCGAGGGTGACGGGGCCGAGGGTGTACTCGCCGCCGAGGCTCACGATGGCACGTGCTGGCATCTCTTTCTTTATGATGACGCCGCGTGCGGCAAAGATGGCAGACTGCATGGCGGCTGCAGCTTCGGCCTGCATGCCTGCTGAGGCATACTGCTGGTAGGCCATGAGACCGTTTGCGGCGTGGACGAGCTGCACGAGGTCAGCATTATAACTGGTCTGACGCCCCTCGAAGAGGACGTGGGTGTGGAGTTTCAGCTGCTTGGTGGCCTGCCAGGCAAAGACGAGGTTCGACATGACGGAAGGCGTATTGTTGTTGGCATCGATGTCGGTGCTATAGTATTTGTCGAGAATCTCGGGCAGTCCGAGGTTCATGAGGTTTGACTTGAACGTGCGCATCCAGGTGAAGTTCCAGTTTGCGGTGAAGCGTGGAAGTCCTGGGCCAGAACCGCTGGAAACGGTCAGTGGCGAACGGTAGCTTGCCATGACTTCAACACCACCGGTCTTGTTTTTACCAGCGTTCTGGTAGGTGGTAATGTAGGTCATGATGAGGTCGGTGGCACGGTTGTAGAAACCGTTAACCTCGAAGTTCAAGCCCTTCACCCAGTTGTTTCCTGCGAAGGAGAGCTGGAAGGAGTGGACACGCTCTGGCGAGAGGGTAATGGCCTCATCGACGTTCCCGCCTGTCATCAGCACCGTCATGATGTTAGCCTTGCGATAGATATAGGGTGCATCAACGAACGACTTGGAGTAGCTGAGTTTGATGTTCCATTTTGGACGCAGCAGGATGAGGGCGACACGTGGTGAGAGTTCGCGGATTTTACTCTCGTCGTACTGCGACTTGAAGTCGTAGCGCAGTCCGGCGTTGAGGATGAGCGAACGCCACTGGTGCTTCAGCTGTAGATAGATGTTGACGGCGTCCTCGCTGCCCCTGCCCGTGTTGCGAATCTGCGGGTCTTCAGGGGAGTTGTACTCGAAGCCGTAGCCTATCTGGTAGCGAATGTCATCGACGTTGAAGTGGCTGTACTCGGTGCCAAAGCCGATGTTGCCCTTGTGGTCCTCAGACAAGGTGTAGGCATAGCTGCCCTTGAACTGGAAGCCATAGTTATCCTCCTGACCATTGACATAGCGCGAGATGCCACCCAAGGCGGATATGACTGAGTCGACGGTGGCAGGCAGGCCGATGGTTTGGCCAAGGCCCGGCATCGGCACATCGTTCAGGGCCTGATAGCGTGTGATGTCCATCTTGTCGTAAGTGGCGGCGTACTTCAGGTAGAAACTATTGATTTGATGGCTGTAGCTCACTTCGGCATGTCGCGCATAGTTGCTGAAGCAAGGCTTCAGACCGTTGTAGGTGCGGTAGTTCTCACGATTGTAGCTGAGTGCCAGCGACGTCATGGTGAAGGGGGCGACGTACTGCGAGAAGCGTGTGTCGTAAAGGAACTGGAACCCTCTCCAGTCCAGCTGCAGACCGACTTCATAGTTAGGATGGTCTCCGACACGACCTAAACGAACATGGTCGAACGGCATGCCATACGTGCTCTCATCGACACGCTCGTTGCTGACATCGTATTTCTCGCCTCTGTTACGATAGACGCTGCCCCAGACGAGCAGGTCCACATCGAAGTAACGCTTGCCGAAGAGGGCATCGGCCTTCACCTGTCCGTAGTTACCTGCGGAGGCCTTGAACTGTAAGCCGTCCACATCGCCACCCAGCTTGGTGATGATGTTGATGACCGCCGTCAACGCCACGCCACCGTAGAGCGACGACGCAGGGCCTCTCAGCACCTCTATCTGCTTCACCTTCTCCAAAGACATGGTGAAGTCGGGAGCTGCGGTGTTGGTGGCATAGTCGTTCAGGCGGTGACCGTTGAGCATGATGAGGATTTTCTCCTGTCCGACGCTATAGATGCCACGCATGGCGATGTTGATGTCCTCGTTGCAGTCGATGAGATTCATGCCAGGCACGTAGGCTGCCAGCACCTCCTGCAGGTTGCGGGCGCCGCTGTTCTGGATCATCTCTGCGGTGATGAGTGTTGTGGGCACAGGAACCTCAGCCAGACTCTCAGCCTGACTGGATGCGGTCGTGATGGTTGCCGTCATGCCGGCCTTGATATTGTTGACGATGTCGGCAAACTCCGCAGGGTCGTTAGACGACGGACTGTAGTATGGGTTCTGTTCCAACAACAGGGTGGCATACTGCTCAGTCTGCTGGACATCGAACCGTGCCAGATAGCTAAGGGCTATGAGTCGGAGTGCGTTCTGACGGAGGTTGCCGTGAAAGGAGTTGAGGTTCTCCAACAGCGCGTCGCGGGCCTGCTCAATGCGGCCTATCTGGTAGTCACTCTCAGCCTGGCCATAGACCTGGCGCATCTGCGAGTCGTCCTGCGCCCTTGCAGGGCTAAATAATAACGAAAAAATAATAAATAATAAACCTCGCAGACAAATCCGCGTTATGGGGACAAGTACACACACACTCTTCATACCTTTTTTATTTATTATTTATTATTTGTTATTTATTCTTTAGGCCGTAGGCCGCATTATTTATTCTTTAGGCCGCAGGCCGCATTATTTAGGCCGCAGGCCGCATTATTTAGGCCGCAGGCAGTTTGATCGTAAACTCTGTAAATTCATCCTTGACTGATTCGACGCTGATGTCTCCGCCGTGGTTCTGGATGATTTCACGACTCAGGTACAGACCTACACCAGCAGCCTCGGCAGTCGTCTTCGTGGTGAAGAACGGGTCAAAGATCTTGCCGAGGGTAGTCTCGCCGATACCAGTTCCGTTGTCGTGAATCTTCAGGATGTACTGACCGTCGCTAATGGTTGCCGTCAGTGAAACCTCGGGCGAATAGGCTGCATGCTGGTATCTCTTCACCACAGCATAGACGGCATTGCCCAAGAGGCTCATGATGGTCTTGCTAAGCATCTCCGGATTGCCGTGCAGAGGCATGGGGGCGTCGGGCAAGCTGAATACTGTCTTGACGTTATACTGCTCCTTTTCGTTGCTGTAGTAGTTGTTCATCATCTCCTCGTTCTGCTTGAGTACGGGGAGCAGGTCCATATCTACATAGCCGCCAGTACGGTCTTTCAGCATCTCCTCCATAGCCTTGAGGGTGCGTGTGGTGTTCTGACCATACTGGTTTACAGACGACAGGTTCTGCGTCAGCATGTCGAGAACGTCGAGCGTATCCTCGTAGTCATCCTCGTTGATGTTGTCCTTGTTGTTGTCGATGTTCTCCTTGAGGTCTTTCAACAGGTCGGTTGACATCTTCGAGAAGTTGATGATGTAGTTCATCGGGTTCAGTATGCGGTCGATAAGTCCCTCTGTCAGCTTACCCACCGAAGCCATCTTTTCCTGACGGATAAGTTCGTGCTGGGCGTTGTTCAAGTCATCGAGTGCCTTCTCCAGACTTCTTGACTTCTCCTCGATTTCGTCTTTCTGTTTGACAATTTCGTCTTTCTGTTTGACGACCTCCGAGGTACGTTCCTCAACGATGCGCTCCAGCTTGATCTTATCCTTCTGCAAGCGTCTCAGACGGTAGCGGAACAACTGATAGAGAATGAAGGCGATGACCAGCAGATAGAGCACCACCATATACCAGCGCATCAGTAACGGGTAGGCAATACTGAAGTCGATGGATGCCAACTCCGAGAGTTCGCCGTTGGCTAACCGAGCCTGCACGCTGAGTGTATACGAGCCAGAGGGAAGATTCAGGAAATCTATGTCCTGCCTCTCACTCCAGGAACTCCATTTGTTGCTGTTCAACCTATAGCGATAGAGCGTCTTGCCGGAAAGCGGTGCATAGTCGAGGGCATAGAAGAAATGCAGATGTCCTTCGTTGCTGCCTAACTTCGGCAACTCCTTAGGCATATCGCCATAGCCGCCCCACAACACGCTGTCGTTACCCATGAGGATAGAACGGAAGCGGATGGAATGACAGTCTGTCAGCTTGGCTATGTCTTTCTTGTCTGTTTCGATGATGGCGAGTATTTCGTCACCGCCAATCCATATCTGGTTGCCGTAACGATACTGCGCCATGGCCGTTATGCCGCTGACGGGCATAAACAGGTTTTTGGGCAGTTCCGCGAGAGGCTTTTTCACCTTACTGGGTTCCACGCCGAAGGTTTCTTCATGTACGTTCTTTAACCAAAGGCCACTCTTGTTAGACTTCCGGATTTCCGTCACGAGGGGAAGGAGGTTCGATTTCGTACGACGACGGAATCCTGAATGATAGAGCCAGACGCCGTCAGGTTCTCCAGCATACATATTATCGCCATCGACCAATATGGAAGTCGTGGAGTATGTGGTTAGCCTGGACACTGCCCCACCCCGTGCAATCCTATAGATACCGCTGGAGGTAGCAACCATCAGTCCGTCGCGGTTCTGGCTAAAATTCCAGCAGATGTTGTTGACGCCTTCGACACGCTTGCATTTCCTTGCGGCAACGGCATAGAGGCCATTGGTGGTTCCAACATAGATTTTTCCGTCGAAAGCCGTGATGTCATGAACCTCTCCTGACAGTCCGTCCTTTGTGATAAAGTAACTATAGAGCGATGGGATTTCGATGGAGAAGACGCCGTGTGCCGTCGCTCCCCATAGCATCCCGTGGCCGTCATAAATCACGTATGACACTTGGTTCGAACAGAGTCCGTCGGCCTCGGTGATGGTATAGAGTTCTCGTTCCTTGTCGTCAGTAATAATCAGTCCGTGGTTCTTCTTGACCTTTACTTTTAGGCCGCCATCCAGTTCTTCCGTCTGGGTAATGTCCTCTAACAAAGCGTCTTCACCGCCTGCTTTGAGTGCCTCCAACGATACGATATCGGACTCGACGCCAATGCTGAAGTGGGCATTAGTGTGCTTTTTGAACGATACGGTGGGGATGGTGTTGCCGTTGCCGCGATTTATTTCATATATGTTGTTGTCGCTGGCCACAAACTGCAAAGGGACATCGTTCTTACTACCAGATGATTGCTCATCTTCATCTTCAAAGATTTCCATCACCTCGCCCTTGAACTGTCTCCTCTTACCAACCTGCTGCAGATACAGTTCACCATTGGCTCGCTTCTGCACACGGGCAAAGTAGTTGTAGCCTCCCACCCAGACGGTGTTCTTGCTGTCGCGATAGACCACGGTGATACGGCTGATATTGGGTGTGTGGATCATGCGCCACCGTGCCTTGTCGTAGTAGAGGAGTCCTTCGAAGTTGGCAACAAACACCGTACCGTCCTCGCCCGTCTCTATGTCGTAGTTACGGTTGTGTCCTCCATATTCTGCCGCCGTGTAGTTGTGAATCATAGGAAGACCCTGCGCCCCAATGGCTAAAGGTAAAAAGATAAAAAGGTAAAAAGGTAAAACTATTTTTACCCAACTATTTATCCAATGTATGTTGTACTGCTTCATTTTTTACCTTTTTACTATTTTACCTTTTTACTTTTTTACTTTTTTACCTTTAAATGGCCTTTTCACTATTTAAGCTTCCTAAACGGAATGCCTTTTCCCACGTAGTAGTTCCATTCATCCTTGGTGAAGTCGCGCTTCACGTTCTGACGGAGACGCTCAGCAATCTTCGGCATGGAGATGAGGTATTGGGTAATACTACCGTTGTGCTCGCCAGTCCAGATGTAGTCCTTATTATTATTAAAGGCGAAGTCGGTGAGCCAGCTGTTGGACTGGAACAGCGTGATGGGTTTAATCTGCGTGTCATCAATCATCCAGAAGAGCATCTTGCCGTCATAACTGGTTGAGTAGAGCCGGCGGCCGTCACATTTCATTTTCGTTACCTGCGACAGGTGACCTACGAGTTTGAACGACTTGCCATTCCCGTCTATGAGCCAGATAGTGCCGTCAGACATGCCGTAGGCTGTGATGTGTTCGTGCTTTGAGCTGGCATAGGCCGTGACTTGGCCAGAGAAGGGAACCTTCTCGTTAGTGATGTCGTCAAGGCCATTGAAAAGATGCATGCTGCCGCGATTGTCGAACAGCAGAGGCTTGTGGTCACGTCTGCCAGTACTAACAACGCGGAAGCTGAGACGGCGTGAGCCGATGATACGTTCTGTGGCGATGTCGAACAGGGCGATGCTGTTTTCGCCGATTATCAGCAACTGGCGGCTGTCGTTGAAGTGCTGCAAGCTGAACGGACGATCGACATTCTCCAAGGGAAGGATGCGCTCTATGGCTTTCTCGCCGACAATAACCAACTGACCTGTATGGCTGACGGCATACCCCTTTCCGTTCTTGGCTACATAACCAGAGCGGAAGCAGTAGCTCTTGTCGCTCATCAGTTTGTTGGTCTGCAACTGACTACCCACTATCGTGTGGCGGAAGATTTCGCCGTATGTGCTTATCGTCATCAGATTACCGTCTTTGGGAGAGAAGTCTATGTACGAGACGCTACCGTTGTGAACGCCATAGGTGCGTCGTCCACTTGCCGACTGCGTCAAGGCCTGGAACACGGCGGGGACATACAGGTCGCCACCCCAGTCGCTGGTATAGAGATAGGAGGCGTAGGCCAGCATGTTGCCCAACTCCTTGTCACCAGATTGGTATATGGAATACGACTGTGAACCCAGTGTACGGCCTAACGAGATGTAGTTCAGCGTGTCTGTCACCAGCTTGGCGTGCTCTGCCTGTTTGCGCTGGTTGTCAGCTTCCATGCGCTGGCGCTCAGCCATCTGGTAGGCATCCATCGCTTCCTGGGCCGACTCTTCCGCAATGCTCTGCGCTTCGAGGGCCTTCTGTCGTTCAGTCTCAGAACGGAGCGTCATCTCCTGCGCAATCTCAGACTGGCGAATGGCTTCCTGACTGCGTTCCTCAGAGAGGGCCTCCTGTCCGTAGGCTATCTCCTCCATCTGTTTACTCACCCGTCGATCCACTTCCGACCGCTTCTCTTTCTCACGCATCATGTTGAGCTCTGACTCCAGTTCGCTGATGCGCTCGCTGTCGCCACGACTCACATAGACTCCCGCTGCTACCGAAGCCAGCAGCAGACCGCCCAGACAGAGCCTCTCCAAGCCCCTCCCAAGGAGGGGATGTTTGGTTACATTATCTGATGATTTTTCCATTTCTTAATAATTCTATCTAAACATCCCTCCCTTTTGGGAGGGCTTGGGTGGGCGCTTTCAAATCCTCTTCATCACCAGCATCGTGATGTCGTCGCTCTGTTCAGCACCGTTCACGAAGTCCTTAATGCTGGCTTTGATGCCTTCAACAATCTGCTGACAACTCTTGCCTGCCAAACCGCTGAGGGTACTCGCCAGCCTATCGTCGCCATACTCCTTGTTTTCCGTATCCATCGCTTCCGTCACGCCGTCTGTAAACATCACCAGCGTGTCGCCATGTTCCAGCTGTAGCGTGTCTTCTATATACTTAATACCGTCAAAGGCACCCACAATCATGTTCTGAGAGTTTGGCAACTCCTGGGTCGTCCCATCGGCCTTCAACAGCAATGGGGCATTGTGTCCACCGTTGCAGTAGTTGACAAGACCTGTCTTGATGTTGTAGATAGCATAGAACGCAGTGAGGAACATGCAGTCCACGGAGTAGGCTGCCAATAGTCGGTTCGACACCGTCAGGCACTCGCTGGCGCTGTTACACTGGGTACCCTTCGAACGAATCATAGTGCGACTGACTGCCATGAACAGGGCGGCGGGGATGCCCTTGCCACAAACATCGGCAATGACCAGCGCAATGTTGTCCTCATCGATGCGGAAAAAATCGTAGAAGTCGCCACCGATGTCCTTCGCCGCCTCCATCGAGGCGTAAATGTCCAACTTGTCCTGGTCTTCAGGAAAGGGCGGGAAGACACTCGGCAGGATGTACTGCTGGATGTCGCGGGCTGTCGTCAGATCCTTCTTCAGCGACTCCAATTGTGTGTGTTCCTTCTGCGACTCATGCACATAGGCAATCTGGCTGATAGCTTTCTCGATGGTTAGCGCCAAATCGTCCATATCAATAGGCTTCGTGGCAAAATCGAAGGCACCGTTGTTCATCGCCTGACGAATGTTACCCATGTCGCCATAGGCACTCACCATGATGACACGCAGCGCTGGGTTGCGCATCTCGTTAACCTTCGCCAAAAGCGCCAAACCGTCCATCTCAGGCATGTTGATGTCGCTGAGGATAATCTCAATATCTGGATTATTGTAAAGGATGGCAAGTGCCTCCAAGCCGTTGTGGGCGAAGTAGAACTCATACTCGCCATTACGAATCTTCCTACGGAAGTACTGTCTCATCAGCGATTCCATAGGGGCCTCGTCGTCAACACTCAGAATCTTTATTGCAGACATATTATCAATTTACGTTTAGTTTAATGGATGCAAAGATACAAAAAAAATATTAATTTCATTCCCTTTCTCCCCAAAAAACATCCATTTCGTACCACTTTTTACTATTCTATGTGATTTATTTGGTTATTTAACTGCTTATTCGTAACTTTGCGCCCTAAAAAATAAATAGGAAACGCCTGTGATAGAAAAGCATATTGTATTAGAAGACATCGACCCTGTCGTGTTTTATGGCATCGGCAATCAGCACTTGCAGATGCTGAGAGCCTTGTTCCCCAAGCTGCGCATCGTAGCCCGCGACAACGTCATCCGCATACTGGGTGACGAGGAGCAAATGGCTGCCTTTGAAGAGAGTACGGAAAAGATGCGCCAGCACGTGCTGAAGTTCAACGCGTTGAGTGAGGAGGACATCCTGGACATTGTAAAAGGCAAGCGCACCAAGGACGACATTCCTGACGGTGTGGTGTGCTACTCCATGTCTGGCAGAGCCATCAAGGCCCGCAGCGAGAACCAGCAACGGCTCATCGACGCCTACGAGGACAACGACATGGTGTTTGCCGTCGGACCAGCAGGAACTGGCAAGACCTACCTCTCGATAGCCCTCGCCGTAAAGGCGCTGAAGGAAAAGACGGCGAAGAAGATCATCCTGTCACGTCCTGCCGTAGAGGCTGGCGAGAAGCTGGGCTTCCTGCCTGGTGACATGAAGGACAAGATTGACCCCTATCTCCAGCCGCTCTATGACGCCTTGGAAGACATGTTACCACAGGTGAAGCTGCAGGACATGATGGAGAAACACATTATCCAGATAGCCCCGTTAGCTTTTATGCGAGGCCGTACGCTGAGCGATGCCGTCGTCATCCTTGACGAGGCTCAGAACACAACACCACAGCAGATACGAATGTTCCTGACCCGCATGGGCTGGAACACAAAGATGATTATCACGGGCGACATGACCCAGATAGACCTGCCTAAGAGCCAGAAGAGCGGACTGGTGGAGGCCTTGAACATTCTGAACGGCGTCGAGGGTATCGGCATCGTAGAACTGAATCGCAAGGACATCGTGCGCCACAAGCTCGTCACTCGCATCGTTAACGCCTACGAGAAGTACGACAACGCCAGCGTTGATTCTTAATTGCTGTAAGCAAAAGGCAGCCTGCTCCAGAACAATATCAGCATCGTAAGTATCATCACCACTATTTCGACACGACGGTTGATGCTTAGGGCTTTCTCCATATCGGCAGTCGTCAACGGACGGTCGTTAGTGCCGATATAGGGTTTCTCCACCAGTTCGCCAAAATAGTAATGAGGGCCGCCAAAACGACAGTCCAGGATGCCAGCAAGTGCCGCCTCTGGATAGCCGCTGTTGGGGCTGGTATGCCTGCGACCAAACCATGTGACGAAGTTCAGCAGGCGCAGACGTCCTGTCACTAACAGCATGAAGAGCGTTGTCAGACGTGCTGGCAGGTAATTGGCCACATCGTCGATGTGAGCTGCCAAGCAGCCAAACTTCCTGTAACGCTCAGTCTTGTAGCCTATCATGGAGTCGAGGGTATTCACCATTTTGTATGCCAGCATGCCAGGAACACCTAAGACGGCATACCAGAAGACAGGCGCCACCACGCCATCGCTCAGGTTCTCAGCCAGCGTCTCAAGGGCTGCCGTGCGAACCTCCTGGGCACTCAGTTCCGATGTGTCGCGACCTACGATACGGGCCACCTGCTGGCGACCTTCCTCCAACGAGCGATCGACGGCCTCGAACACTTTGCGCACCTCGCGGATGAGTGTCGTTCCAGCCAAGCAGTAGAAGACGAAAATGGCCTTGAGCACCATACCCCAGCGTACTGATATGCTGTCAATCCACTCAAACAGGTAGTAAGCGCCAGCATAGACGGCGCCTATCAGGACTATCGTCATCAGGCCTCCTGTGAACAGACGGCAGCAGCCTCTGTTCAATAGGCGTTCGCCCCACCCTATTAGCTTTCCAAACCACACGATGGGATGTGGCAACCGCTCTGGGTCGCCTATGAAAAGGTCGGCTATCCAACCCACCAATAACACTAACAATGCTTTCATGATAACAATGTCTGCACGATGCGTTCTGCTGTCCGACCATCCCAACGATCAGGCAGCGTTCCTGTTTTCCACTCGCCAGCCAGCAGCTGCTGCAAGGCTGCCTCAAGCTTGTCGGCATTTTCGCCCACCAGCACGTTGGTACCTTGCTTCACCGTCTCAGCATGTTCAGTATAGCTGTTCAGCGTAATACAAGGAACGTTGTTGAAGGTTGCCTCCTCAGCCACGTTGCCTGAGTCTGTCATAATGCCCATGGCATGCGACGTCAGGTAGCCGAATTCCAGATACGACAATGGTTCGACCAACGTCAGGGGGAGGTTAAAGCCGTCGATAATCTGAGCTGCTGAACCACGCAACGGGGCGATGACGGGCAGGTCGCCTGCCGTCTGACTAATCACCTCCACCATACGCCGCAAGTTCTCCTGGTCAGCGAGCAGGGCGCGACGATTGATGGTGAACACTAAGTATCGGCCGTCCTCTATGCCCTCCAGACAAGCTGGACGCTGCCAACGGCTACGGTTCTGGCGCAACGTGTCCATCAGGATGTTGCCCACCATATAGATCTTATGTGTCTCAGCACCTTCGCGAGTAGCTATGCTGCTACTGCCAACGCCTGCCGTAAACAGCAAGTCACTGAGGCCATCGATGACTAAACGGTTGATTTCCTTTGGCATACGGATGTCGAACGAGCGCGTGCCTGCCACCAAGTGAGCCAGTCGCAGGCCATGTTTCTTGGTGACAATGGCAGCCGCCATCGTCGAAGCCAGATCGTCCACCACGATGACCGTATCCATCGGATGAGTTTCCAAATATTGCTCAAACTCGGACATCACCCTACCCGTCAGTTCGTTCAGGTTTTCGCAATCGACCCCCAAGTAAACGTCAGGCTTGGGCATCTGCAAGTCGCTGAACAGCGACGGCTCCAGCGTGGGGTCGTCTTCCCGTCCTGCATACACCAACTGGTAGTCGATGCCATCTGTCTGGTCGATGACACGGATGATGGGCGCCACCTTTATAAAGTTAGGGCGAGCCCCTGTGAAAATACATATTTTCTGTTTCATTGGTGCAAAGTTAGTAAAATAATTGAAAACAGAAAACTGAAAATTGAAAAATTTTATCGCAGCAGCAAATTTTTCACTTTGAATATCTCTCAAGCAACGTCTTCAGCAAATCCTGGCTCTATGACTGATTCCATTGCTTTGCAAAACTCTTCAGCCATATTGTTCAGGTTCACGCAGTCAGCGCGACTGATGTGACGTTTGCCTGCGTCATAAGGCCAAGGACTTAAGATTAACGCCCTACCTGTAGCACAGGCATCAAAGAGGGCATCAGAAGGCTTGTAATAATCACGAAAACCATTGTCAGCAAGCAGGATAAAGGGATGCTGCTCGTTTATCAACACTTGCATCACCTGCTTTTCCTGCTGCGAGATGAATGGCGACACCATCACCACCCCTTTGCGAGCCTTAAGCACGCGACTGTTCATATAGTCCCGAAGGTCTTGGTTGTCACCATGCTCTGCAGCCTTCACCCAAACGTTGCGCACATGCACCACATCATAGTGCTCAGCATGCAGCAGGGCCACGTTGCCCACGCCGTCAAAACTGCGGCCACCAATCTCGATGCCCCTTTGCACTCTGAAGAAGCCAGGCATCAGCCGCTTCGTGGCCAACCGCTGAGGGTTCATCCGCACATAGTGCATCATCGTTTTCAGCTGCCCCCGCCGTGACAAAGGCCGAATAAACGGCCGCTCCGTAAAAACAGGAAACGCCCAGCCCTCGTTCCCTTCCGCCGTCGCCTTCCCTTGTTCCATTGCCGCTTTTCCTTGCTCCATTGCCGCCTTCCCTTGCTCCATTGCCGCCTTCCCCTGCTCCATTGCCGCCTTCCCTTTGTCCGCCGTTATTTTTCCTTTGTCCATTGTTATTTTTCCTTTGTCCATTGTTATTTTTCCTTTGTCCATTGTCCCCGAATTTAATTCGGGCGAAACCGCCAAAGTATACGCCCTCCCCAATTTCTTCACCCCTTGCCAGTATCCGCGGACCACGCTGCGTATGCTTGTTTCCATGACCCTTGTCACCTGAATGACGGCATGCAGGTGGTCAGGCATCAGGCAGAACTGGAAAATCCTAATGGCAGGATAGTGCTTGCACATCACATACAACTCATCAACAACAGCATTGCCCAATGCCGTGCGCTCCACTCTCGCCTGAGAGGGGTCGTTCTGAGGTATCACCAACGTGCCCAACAACGGTTGGCGCGACGGCACCGTCAGCGTAATATGATAAATGCCGACACCCCTCCACGCCGTACCAGGCTCCTGCCATTGCCATTGACCTTCTGTCATACTTTCAAACTCTTTTCCTTTATTTACAGTTATAACCGTCTTCTTCGGCTTTTGCCTTCATTCTCTCAATCCTTTCATCAAAATCAGGATGAGAAGAAAAAGCGTCAAGCAGTTTTTGATATTTCTTATGATCCTTCTGTTTTGAAAGGGCCTTGAGTTTCTTAAAGGCCAGTCCCATAGCCCACGGATTCTTGCCGTTCTCCTTCAGGAAATCATATCCATAGTCATCAGCCTGTGTCTCGTGCCATCTGGAATGTTTGGCAGATAGGGCTACACTGGTTACATCTCCAAGATAGGAATTCGAAAGAGCGGCCCATGTTCTGCTTTTTGAGGCAATAGCATCTGAGGCTGCACTCCTTAAAAGTGCACTCCGCCAAGCCTTCTTGGAGTGGCGGAGTGCCACATGCCCTATTTCATGTCCTATGACGCCAAGCAGTTCATTGTCGTCAAGAATATCCATCAATGCAGAGAACACACGCACGCTGCCATCGGGACAGGCAAAGGCGTTGTATTGAGTAGTCTGATACACCTTGAAGTTCAACTCAATGCCATCTGCGTCTTTCATGTCTTTTGTCAGCCGATTTAGCCTCTTAGTATATTTACTACTTGCTCCACAAACCTTATTCTGCTTATCCATCTCCTCTATTTGCTGACGAACGACTTGAGCCAAATCCTCGTCAGTGATGGTCATGGCCTGACCAGCTTTCGCAACACCAGTAATTACCCGTCCCCAATTCGTCTGAGCCTGTAAGGGGAAGAAGCCTATAAAGATCAACAAGAAAACAGATACACTTCGCATACTACACAGCAACTTAACTCTGTAGCCATCCAAATAATCTGCTTTCGTAACTTCAATAAACATAATTCTCCTTATTTAAGTGGTTCTATCTTATCCAGTTGTTCACCTTTCTGGGCCTTTTCCCAAATTCGTCATCAACTCCTGACGGTGATCTTCAGCTTTTCTGAATATACTCCTCAATCCTTCTCCCTCGTTTTGTTACGAAGTCGATTTGAGAATCAATCCACATACGGTATTCTTCAAGAGTCTTAGGCATAGGCATGCTGACGAATAGAGGTGTTTCAAGTGCAAACTTAACGTTGTAATTCTCATCCACACAATCCTGAAGCAAGAAGAAATCTACATAGCCTTTGAAGTCAACAAACAAATTAAAAAACTCTCTGTCTTTTTCCAACGCCTTATCCAATGGTGTAGGTTCGCCTGCATAGAATCTGCGGATGCATTCAAGTGTCAAGTCCCATCTGTCGCATATTTTCACGCTGCACCCTCGTGCCTGATTCATACTCCAGGGATGCATCGGAAAGATGATAGAGCCGCCTATCGTATATGTTTTATGCCAATAATCTTTCTTCCACTCTGCAAAATTGGGGATATGTTGTTCCACATATTCCTTCAGAGGGAATCGCCAATGTAAGAAACTGGCAGTAATAGAATCGCAGCCAAACCAAATATCGCCCCACTTCAAGAAATTCTTCTCTATCTCCAGTTTCATTTCCTGACCATTTGGTAATGGCTTACTCCAAAGCAGCTGATGATATGCTTTCAAAGTCGGACTAGCTGAGTCAGGATCTTTGCCATTGCTATCTGTCTGCACATCGAAATGAATATCAATATCCTGTAGTTTCATTTTGTAAACTTCTATCTTTAAATATTAGGCAACTCTCTAACTAATTCTTGAAGCAAGGGATAGGCTTCTTCGTAAGATACATATTTATAGTAAAGCCATTCGTGTCCTTGCACGAATCCCTTCTTCCCACTTACAAGTTCTTCAACTTTGGGTTCTATTTCTTTGCGATATGGAGTTCCTTCTTTTGTCAGCGCTATAACTACACTTATTGCGTCCTTATTTTGATAATTCCAGATAAATACTGAGAAGAATTCATGAATCTCCCCATACGGGACATTAACACCTACTGTCATATGCCTTCCACCTGTTTCATTCCAAATGGCATAATTTGGATAATCCTCCTCTAGTATCTTAGCCCATTGTTGTATAGCGGCTTTTGTCCTATCTTTACGAAGAACTTTTAGTCGCTTTATTACTTCATCCATGGGTATTCTCGGCAATTTGTCAATCATTTGAAGTAGTTTGCCCGCATCGGCTACAGCATCATCTGTACATAAATGCTCTTTTAACTTTTTCTCAATTTCTTTCTGTTCCATCTTGTCTATGCTGTCTAAATCTAATCTTCTTTTTAAAAAGTCAATGAAAAGGAAACGTGAGTGTTCAAAATACTCTTCATTAATTCCTTGAACTGCTTTTGAGGATTCTAACCATGGAAGTATCTTTTCCGCAAAGTCTAAGAGGCGATATCTTTCTTGGAATTCGTCTTTATATGAGCCTCCCCCTTCTTGAATTTTCCATGAATTCAAAGATGGCTCATGATCATTAGTCTTTGGTAGGTAGGCGACATAAATCTGTTCTTTGCCAAAGCCATATCTGCTGGATAACATCGCATCGATATAGTTTGCCAACTGATGAGGTTGGTCTACTGCATCCCATATCTTGTTTTCCAACACTATAGCATATTTTTCTTTCTCATAAATAAGTATGTCTGTACGACAATCACCTATTACAGTTTCCTCAGTACTAATCTTAGGATTAGTAATCATTGCTGCAAGGCTGGCATTCCAGAACGTCCTTACAAAATCTTTGAGAACCCGATATTCGCCTTTGGTTTTCTGCATGAAGAAGCCTGCCAAGATTCTGCTCACGTCAGGTTCTAAAGGGTTTGCGTCAATCAATACATTGAAGCGATAAGGAAGCTTCTTCCGTTCCTCTTCTTTAACGTCTTGGATTATATTGTATAGCTTCAATAACTCAACAATAGAGTCAATGCTATCTATATTGGTCTCTGCCATATTTATTCGTTTTTAGTTCCTATTTGGTTGCAAAAATACAAAATAAATGTGAGATAATAAGAATTTTGCCCGTTTTCTTTGCGTATTGGGATTATAATTGTAACTTTGCAAACGCGGGATGAGAGAGGGAGGTAATGCCCCCGCATTCTGCACCTAAGTTCGGACAGTCTCTCATATTGGGATTGTCCGAAGCTCTTTTTATAAAGTCATCTTGGCTGGCAGCCGCGCTATCCACATGGGAATCCCCCGACCCCTCCACAAATATTGCTACTTGCTTCTTTAAGCCAACTACCGAGATGCCCCTGTTAGTTTATAATTCTCTCTATCAACTTCTTCAGCTCCTCATACCCATCTTTAAATGATGTGTACTTGTAGTACAACCAGTCGCTGCCCTTGATGAAGTCACCATTGGCATTGATGAAACTCATGGCCTCCTGTAATTCTGCACGCCTCTCTCTTGTTGCCGGCATGCAGGTGAGACCATAATATAGTTTCCCTTTCTCAAACTGAATGCGGATGGCAATGGCATCAGGAACACCTTCAAAGGGAATGGTAATTCCTGTGTATATAATGTTTTCAGGCTTGACAAACTCAACCTTCTTGCACTCTGGGAAATCGGCAGAAAGGCGTTTGCTCCACTCCTGCATCACCTCGCAGGCGTAGTTGTTCCTGATGCGTTCCAGATGGCCAACGCAATCGAAGATTTCTTTCAGCCTACCATTGATCAACTCGATGTTGAAGCCTTTGTTGTCATCCTTTAGGCCTAGATGTTTGTGTATATACTCATCAACATAACTCATAGTCGTTTCTCCTTTATTTATTCCTTCATATAACTGATGTACGTCGTCGACGGCGCTCGCCTTGGCGCGATTGATTACTGTCGTTTCTTCCAACGGAGCGCCCATCGTCCAGTATTTGTAGTCATCGATGTAGAGGTAGGGATTATTGTACTTACCCCAACGTTCCTTCACACCATGTTCGCGCTGCATATTGACAAAGTACTCGAATTCTTCCGTCGTTAGCGGACACTTATCCTTCACGATATACTCATGTGGCGCAAATGGCATCGTCTTTGCAAACGTCCATTCACAGCGAGCTATCATCGAGCGCAGTTTGTCGCAATTCAATTCTTTATTCATTTGATTCTAATTATTTGGTACAAAGATAGTGATTATTTCTCAGATTCAAACGTTCCTATATGTTTTTGTTGCTCTTAATCTTTATCGTCAGGTGTACCTGCTTCTCTGGGTGGGCATCTTCGTCGATTTTGCAGATGCGGCACTCGAAAATGTTGGTCCAGCCCATTTCAAGGAAATTGGCCAACGTCTCATTCTCGCCACGAGGGATGTAACCAATCCGGAATTCATCCATCACCTCGCCCTTCTTGTCCTTCTGCTCGTAAATGACAGCTACGGCATTGGGGTCGTGACGGTTGTCCTTGTCACGCTCCAGTCTCAGGATGGTACCAACCTTCAGTTCATCCCACACTTCATCAGCATCGTGATACATTCTGCCAGCCAAGTGGCAATCCATAAAATACAGTTTCTTTGCTTCCATAATCTTATTTTTTATTAATTGAAACAACATATCCATTCACCAGACTGCCTAAGGCGGTCAGCATGACAAAGAGAAAAAATGCACCTTCCATAATTTTTAGTTTTTAGTTCGACAATCTTGTTTGCAAGGACAGTGCAAGCGAGAGCAGAATGGAGCTTGCTCCAATTATGCCGAGCGCAGCCTGTCTTCGCAATTTTGATTGCAAAGTAAAAACTAGGGTGTCCCAAAAGTCAGGACACCCCAGTGGATTTTAATATCTTTTAAGGTTTTCGGCTATCATTTGCCGCATTTTCTGGCGCAATTTCTGCGGTTCGAGCACTTCGATGCCGTCGCCATGTGAGAGCAACTGGCCCAGGAAGTCGGCTGTGGGGCGGATGTCGAACGAGAAATCCGTGTAGTGCTCCGTGCTGGCTATTTCGCGCTGCGAGTGGTGCAGGGGAAGGGTGCGCAGGTAGTCTGGTGTCCAACGGTGAGCGCGGATGACGACGTGGGCCATAGGTGTGTCGTCTGTCAGCACGCCATAGTACTCAGAGAAATAGTCCTGCGGCGAGAAGTCGGCAGGCATCTCGAAAGTTTCATCCGTCAGTTCCACCTTCGTCATGCGGTCGAGGGCGTAGGTAGCCATGTGGCGGCCTGTGAAGGTGAGCAGATACCAGCGCTGCTTAGAGAGTTTGAGGGCGTATGGGCAAAGCATCTTTTCGTAGCCTTCTGCCCCAAAAGCCTTATAGCCGACGAGTATCTGGTGGTTGGTCTTGATGGCACGGATGATGGTGTCGAGATACTGTTCGCCAGCAGGTGCATTCTCCAGCACCAGACGTTCCTTCACGGCAGCGCTGTCTGCCAGTACGCCATGCACGGTGAGCGTGGAGAAGAGCCAGCGCTCGATGCTGTCGTCACTGAGCACCTCCTTGTTGCTGATGAAGTACTTATACGTCTTTGGCTCGCAGTCAATGATGATGCCAAACATGTCGAGGATGGCATCGCGATGGCGGTTGAACGACGAGCGATAGAGTGGATTGCCGTCAGCCACGCCGTCGTCCTGCCACTTCTGGTACAGTTCTTCGAAGGTCAGTTTGCCATAGGCCCTGAGCGTATTGATGATCCAGATGTACTGGTGAAATATCTGAGCTGGTTTCATGCCTGCAAAAGTAGTGAATCTTTTCAAGAAACAGGTATAGTCAAGGAATATTTACACATTATTAATAAAACAAACGTGCCAACGTGCCATCGTGCCATTTGCTATATTACACACGGTAGAGCGGCGACGCGGCAGCGCGGCAGCGCAACACACAGGCAAGGCAAACGAAACGGGAAAACGGGAAAGTCAAATGGCACGATGGCACGTTGGCACGAAAGGCGTAATTGCTGGAAATCTACAGGATTTCCTAAGGAAAGTGCCGTGATTTCCTCAACTTTTCTAGGTGATTTCCAAAGGAAAGTGCCGTGATTTCTGGGGCTTTTCTAGGTGATTTCTGGGGCTTTTCCTAAGGATTTCTGGTTGCTCCACCCCATGGAGCAGCATAAAACTTCCAAAATTCAGGGAAAATATCTTTTACCGATGTAGTCGCATGACTATGTATTCTGACTGGGTACCGATGCGGAACTTGCCTCCCCAGATGCCCAGACCGCTACTGACATAGTATTGTGTGCTGCCTCGCTGATAGGAGCCCCACGCACATTCATAGACCGAATGTGTAATCCATGAGATGGGCCATATTTGACCTTCGTGGGTATGACCGCTCAGTTGGAAGTCTATGCCAGCACGTTCAGCCTGTTCGAGATGGTAAGGCTGATGGTCGAGCAGGATGCAGTATTTACTGGTATCTGCTCGCTGCAACAGTTTGTGCAGATTCGTGCGATGCGAGTTGGTGCGGTCATCACGTCCAATGATGCACAGGTCTTCGAACACTACACAGGAATCTTGCAATAGCCGTATACCTGCAGCCTCGTAGAAGGCGCGGGCTAGCGGCTCGTGACTATAATATTCGTGGTTGCCCAGACAGGCATAGACGGGAGCCTGTAGTCTTCGGAACTCTGCCGCCATATCCTCCTCAATAAGGGGGTGAACACTGATATCGACGATGTCGCCGGCTATGAGTACGAGGTCTGGATGCTCAGCGTTAATCAGGTCTATCCAACGAGCCAGATCGCTACGGGTGTTATGGTAGCCCAGGTGCAGGTCGCTGGCCATGACGATGGTGTAGTCTTTCTGGAGCGGTTTCGTGGTTTCCAAGTTCAGCGCCACGCGAACCTTATTATGATAATGGATGTTGCCACAGAGGAACACGGTAACGAGAATCCCCGTCAATGCCACCGCAGTCACACCGTTGTTGCAGAGCCATGTGCTGGGCACGAGGTGAAAGAGTCGTCCCACGTCGAGCAGTAGGAACGCTATGACCAGATAAAGTAGTACGAGTATAGTTGAAGTGCCAATCTCATAGAGCACGCGTGCCAACGGCAAGGGCAGTCGCTCCAACGTACCACTCATGTTGAGCATCAGCAGGAAAAAGCATATCACACCCACGGCAATGACCAGCGCTTTCCATGCAGCAGCCAACGGCAGTAGCATCCACACGTGCCAGCCGACGTATGCGAGCCCCAAGATGGGAATGAGAAAAATCAGTAGGAACCACATATTGCTTGACGCATATCTTCTGAAAGCGCATGACGGTTGAGGAACAGATAGGTGGTGTTCAAGGCGATGTAGTCACGCGACATATACCAGATGCCCTTATACTCTCCGCTCTTGCCCCAGGAGTTCTTAACCATATAGTAGGGCTTGCCCTGCTCATCCGTAGCCTTGCCGTAGATGAGCATCACATGGTCGTACGTAAACCGCCAGTCGTCCCATTGCTCTTGACGCAGTTGCTGTGAGGGCTGAACGCTGTCGGACAGCATGGCCAGTCCAGTACGGGTGAAGTCGCCTGAGACGTCACCACCCCAAGCCACCGTATATCCAGCATCTAAAGCCTTGTCGAGCACCTCCAGCAACTGTTCGACGGGGATGTTGTAGCTGGGTTTCAGACGCCATTTGTAGGGAGCCTCGATGACGAACCATTTGTTAAAGGGATGATGTGTAAAACTCGTCAGGCTCACATAATCGTCGAGGTTCAGTCCCAAGGTCTCGGCAAACGATTTCGGCGTGAATGTCTTCCCCTCATAGACGAAGGACTCAGGACGGCGGCCAAGGTATTTCTCAATGACTGTCTGCACACTATCCTGCCAATGGGGTAATGGCTCTTTGACATCCTTGCGGACAATACTTCTCACAGTGCGCTCCAGTTCAGGGAAAAAGACCTTGAAGTTAGCCAGCGAGTCGCCCGTCAACGAACCTGGCGCCGGCATGGCATTCTCAGGACAGATGCCATGTTGACGGATGACCTCTAACACATCGTCACACGAGCCACCCTCCGAAATCTGGCTGTAGCCGTGCATACGGACATAGTGTGTGGCGTTGTCCATGTAGTCGTTGCTGACCACAAACATCTCGCACAGGTCATATACCCTACCCGTCTGTCGCAGAATCTCACTCTCGAAATAGCCCAGCGTGGCGTAAGCCCAGCAAGTACCGCTACGATGTTGGTTCTTCACGCTGGTAATCGGAATCTCCTTCACTGTCGTGAACGTTTTCTTCACCTGCGAGGCAATGGCGCCCCGCTGTAGATTCTCCTGTGCCGATGCGTTCAGGCTCAAAGCCACGAGCATCGTCAATGACACTATAAACCGTATCTCTGTTAGTATTCTATGTCTCATCGTTTTTAATTAATTGGTTCTCATCTGGGTAACTGTCAAAAAGACTGAGCGACAGGTCTGTCTTAGGTTTCTCCTCCGGCTTGTCTTCTTGCTCTTCGCGGAACTGAAGCATCATCTGGCGTGCGTCCGTCGAGCCAGTCGTGTTCAGACGGTAAAAGCCGCGCCGTTCCGTACGTTCTATCAACGACTGCGGCGACTTGCTGTTGCGGAGCAGGTATTGTTGCACGTAAGCGTGTAGCTCTGAGAAGTCGGGCTGCGAGAAGAATGTACAGTTCATGTTATAGACGTGCCTGGCAATGTTCTGTACGCCTATTCCACGCTCACCAGCCTCGGTAAGCACCTTCAATATCTGTTCGTCGTAGCCCAATTCTTACTTTTTATTACTTACTTCTTACCTCTCTCCTCTTGACTTAAAAAAGGGCCGGTATGCCTTTTTCAGCTTACCAGCCCTTTTTATTCTTTCGTAATGCTATTAAGCAAGTGTAATCTTGTCGTCAGCAGCGTTCAGCTTGCCCTCCTTGAAGAGCCAGCCCAGACCGAGAAGAGTCTCCTCCTCGCTGATCTTTGCAGCCTTAGCAATCTCCTTAACGGTAAGAGCCTTCTCTGCAGCGGCCAGAGCCTGGTATACATCACCAGCCTTGAAGCCAGCATTCTCAGCGTTTACAGCGATAGCAGCAGCCTTCTTGGGAGCTGCAGCCTTCTTAACGGTAGCCTTCTTGGGCTCAGCTGCCTTAACCTCAGCAGCGGCCTTCTTTGTAGTTTTCTTTTCTGCCATAATTGTTTAAAATATTAATACCCTATTGATATAGAATTGATTATCTTTTATTTTACGCTGCAAAATTAAGACTTTTTCTCAACAATTGTTACCGTTAACAGGCTCTTTTTTCGAAAATTACGCTTATTCTTGACGTAGGTCAAGAGCTAACTGTAATTCTTCCAGCTGTTTAGGGTCAAGTTCGCCTGGAGCGTCCAGCATGACGTCGCGTCCAGAATTGTTCTTCGGGAAGGCGATGCAGTCGCGAATACTGTCGAGGCCGGCCATGATGCTCACGAAACGGTCGAGGCCGAAGGCCAGACCTGCGTGAGGTGGTGCACCATACTTGAAGGCGTTGATGAGGAAGCCGAACTGGGCCATGGCACGCTCGGGAGTGAAGCCGAGAATCTCGAACATCTTCTCCTGCAGCTTGCCGTCGTGGATACGCAGCGAACCGCCGCCGACCTCGATGCCGTTGCAAACGAAGTCGTAGGCCACGGCGCGCACCTTCTCGGGAGCTGTGTCCAACAGGGGAATATCGTCAGGATTGGGCAGGGTGAAGGGATGGTGGGTTGCCATGAGGCGCTGTTCCTCGTCGCTCCATTCGAAGAGTGGGAAGTCGACAATCCACAGGCACTTGAAGACGTTTTTGTCTCTCAGTCCCAGACGGTCGCCCATCTCCAAGCGCAGGGTGCAGAGCTGAGTGCGCGTTTTGTTGGTCTTGTCGCCGCTCAGGATGAGCACTAGGTCGCCGTCCTTGGCACCAGTCTTCTCCTTCAGGTTAGCCCATACCTCAGGTGTATAGAACTTGTCGATAGACGACTTGACGGTTCCGTCAGCATTGAACTTGACATATACCAAGCCTTTGGCACCTACCTGCGGACGCTTCACGAAGTCGGTCAGCTGGTCAAGCTGCTTACGGGTGTAGTCTGCACATCCGGGTACGACGATGCCGCCAATGTATTCGGCATCGTTGAACACGGGGAATTCTCCCGTCCCCTTCAGGACGTCCATCAGTTCTACGAACTCCATTCCGAAGCGCAGGTCAGGTTTGTCGGAACCGAACCTTCTCATGGCCTCGTGCCACGTCATGCGCTGCAGGGGTGGCAGTTCAACGCCGCGCACTTCCTTGAAGAGGTGACGTGCCAGGTCTTCAAAGATTTCCAGCACATCTTCC
>JAEEVT010000037.1 GCA_016291005.1 Prevotella sp.
GAGCGCATCAACAAGAAGGACGAGCTGCTGCAGCACTATGCCCTGCAGTCAGAGCGCGTCCATACCCTCCAGCAGTTGCTGAAGGCCTATTGTATGTTCAACAAGGATGATGAATACGTGGTCATCGATGGCGAGGTAAAGATTGTCGACGAGCAGACCGGACGTATCATGGAGGGTCGCCGCTGGTCAGACGGCTTGCATCAGGCTGTCGAAGCCAAGGAGCACGTCAAGGTGGAAGCTGCCACGCAGACCTTCGCCACCATCACCCTGCAGAACTACTTCCGCATGTATCACAAGCTGGCAGGTATGACGGGTACCGCTTCTACCGAGGCTGGTGAGTTCTGGGACATCTACAAGCTGGATGTCGTGGAGATTCCCACCAACAAGCCCGTCATCCGCGACGATATGGACGACCGTATCTACAAGACCGCCCGTGAGAAGTATCGCGCTGTCATTGAGGAAGTTGTACGTCTTCGTAACAGCGGACGCCCCACGCTGATTGGTACCACCAGCGTCGAGATTTCTGAGCTGCTCAGCCGTATGCTCGACATGTATGTCGACCCAGAGACAGGCAAGCGCGAGGGCATCCCCCATCAGGTACTGAATGCCAAGCTGCACCAGAAGGAGGCCGACATCGTGGCCCTCGCCGGTCAGTCGACGAATGGCAAGGGTGCCGTGACCATCGCCACCAACATGGCCGGTCGTGGTACCGATATCAAGCTGTCTCCGGAAGTGAAAGCTGCCGGTGGTCTGGCCATCATCGGTACCGAGCGTCACGAGTCACGCCGTGTAGACCGCCAGCTGCGTGGTCGTTCCGGACGTCAGGGTGACCCGGGTTCATCGCTCTTCTTCATCTCACTCGAAGACAAGCTCATGCGTCTGTTCGGTTCCGAGCGCATCGCCACCGTCATGGACAAGCTGGGCTTCAAGGAGGGTGAAGTGCTGGAGAGCTCGATGATTACCAAACAGGTGGAGCGTGCCCAGAAGAAGGTCGAGGAGAACAACTTCGGTATCCGTAAGCGTCTGCTGGAATACGACGACGTCATGAACAAGCAGCGTACCGTGGTCTACTCGAAGCGTCGCCACGCCCTGATGGGTGAGCGTATCGGTATGGACATCTCGAACACCATCTGGGACCGCGTGGTCAACATCATCGAACAGAACGACTACGAGGGCTGCAAGGAGCAGTTCATCAAGGTCTTCGCGATGGAGTGTCCGTTCACAAGCGAGGAGTTCATCAACAAGAACCACGAGGAACTCTGCGAGGAGGTCTTCCAGGTGGCTATGGGCAACTTCAAGCGCAAGATGGAGCACATCCAGGAGGTCGCCATGCCCGTCATCAAGCAGGTCTATGAGAACCAGGGCCAGATGTACGAGCGCATCGTCGTTCCCCTGACCGACGGCCGCAAGATGTACAACATTCCCTGTAACCTGAAGGAGGCCTACGACACCGAGTGCAAGTCGGTGGTCAAGGAGTTCCAGAAGCAGATGCTGCTACACATCATCGACGAGGCTTGGAAGGAGAACCTGCGCGAGTTGGACGAACTGAAGCACTCTGTGCAGAACGCCTCTTACGAGCAGAAAGACCCGCTTTTGATCTTCAAGTTGGAGTCTGTCAAGTTGTTCGACAATATGGTCAACACCATGAACAACCGCTCCGTCTCTATCCTGATGCGCGCCCAGATTCCTGAGATGCAGCAGGTGCAGGAGGCTGCCCCCGAGCAGCACACTCAGCGCCAGCAGTACACCGAGTCTAAGCAGTCGCTGAACCAGGAGCAGATGACCGACCCCAACCAGGCTGCCGCCGCTGCCCAGGACACCCGTGCCCAGCAGCCACGCACCCCGATTATCAAGGACAAGCTCCCCGGACGCAACGACCCCTGTCCCTGCGGCAGCGGTAAGAAGTTCAAGAACTGTCACGGTCGCGGCCTCGTGTAATAAGGGCTTCGCCAAAATGAGAAATGAAAGAAATGATTTCTTTCATTTCTTTCATTCCGTTCATTTCTTTCATTTATACATAGAACTATGATCAAGATACAAAACCTCAAGAAGTCCTTCGGCGAGACTGTCGCTTGCGACATCCCCGACTTCACCATCAACGACGGTGACATCCTCGGCCTCGTAGGTAACAACGGTGCCGGCAAGACCACCCTCTTCCGCCTCATCCTCGACCTCCTCAAGGCCGACGATGGCGCCGTGGAATACCGCTTCGCCGCCCCCGCCGAGGTTGGTTCCCCCGTTTCCCCCACTGAGGCTGACGCCTCAGCCACCGTGCCCGACGTTTCAACGTCGGGTCTTACCCCCATCAACCCCGCCGAGAGCGAAGCCTGGAAACAGCACGTCGGCGCATACATCGACGAAGGCTTCCTCATCGACTTCCTCACCCCCGAGGAATACTTCGCCTTCCTCGGTAAGATCTCCGGCATCAGCCAGCAGGAGGTCAACGACCGCCTGACGCTCTTCGAGCGCTTCTCAGGCGGCGAGCTCTTCGGACAGAAGAAGCTCATCCGCAACCTCTCTGCCGGTAACAAGATGAAGGTCGGCATCATCTCCGCCCTCATCCGCCACCCCGAGATCATCATCCTCGACGAACCCTTCAACTTCCTCGACCCCACCAGTCAGGTGTTGCTGAAGAACCTGCTGCGCGAATACTCCCAGCAGACCGGTGCCACCATCATCATCTCCAGCCACAACCTGCAGCACACCGTCGACATCTCGACGCGCATTGCCCTCCTGGAGCACGGCAGCATCATCCGCGACCTCCCCAACAACGAAGGCAGCGCCGCCGCAGAACTGGAAGAGTACTTCGCCGCATAAGGAATCCAATCCCGAAAGCATCCGTAAACAACGAAAGCTTCAAAAACTCCTTTTGGGGATAATCTATTCGGATTTAAAACAAATATTTCGCAAATCGCTTGGCGGTTTGCGAAATCTTTTGTACTTTTGCAAACGGTATGTGTCAGAGGACACATACAAACAGAGGTCTGCACACTGCCTTATTATAATAAGGTACCCGTACCTTATTTATATATAAAAGGCCAGTCCAGACTTCCCATCAGAAGAAAGATTAAATGTACTAACTAAATATAACATGTTATGAAAAAAACATTATTACTCAAAACGATGCTCCTGCTATGCGCCCTCGTAGTAGGCAGCGTGAATGGTTGGGCAGAAGTTGGAGACGTCCTCGCAAAGTTGTATAATACAGGAGGTAGTAGTTATTCAACTCGTATGACAAAAACGGATGACTATAATGTATCTTGGGTTTTATCAGGTTCTTATAGTGGAGTCTGGGGTAGCAATAGCGGCCAAAAAGCAAATATAAAACCAACGGCAGCTGACTTGCCAGTTGTTAAAGGAGTGACTTCTAATGCGACAACAAGCACAACTTACCATTATTTTTATTATGCAACAACAGCGGTAAGTAATGTAGGTAGCGTAGAGTTTTCTTTCGACAACACTTATGACACAAGTACAAGCTGTAATGTGTATATCGTAATGGGTGATGCTGTTTCTGCATCTGGTGGAGAAGCATATACTCAAGTTGAATTGGCTAGTACTTCAGCAACCAGTCAAGGTGCCTCCATTTCAGCAGCAGGGACATATACTTTTACATTCGCGACGACACAAACTTCCGCAAAATACTATGGATTAGTAATTAAGGTTGCCAATAACTCCTATAAGAGATTATCCTCAGCATCGCTTACTCTTAAAGAAGGCGCTACTCAGGATGAAGGCGCTACCGCCTCACCAACCATTAACGGCGAAACAACTTTCTATACTAATCGTACTGTAACCATCACTAACGCAGAAAGCGCTGAAGGAGCTGCAATTTATTACACACTGGACGGCAGCATTCCTACAACGGCGACTTCAGAGACTTGCTTTGCTTATACTAAGCCTTTTGTGATTTCATCGACAACAACTGTAACAGCTATTGCAAAGCATGCTAATGACGAAAAGGCCAGTGCGCCTACCAGCAAGACCTTTACAAAGGCGACGGTGCTTGATGGAATAAGCGGACTGAATTCAACAATGACCACAACTGCTACAGACTATAATGTCAGCCTAATAGATGCTCAGGTGACCTGGGTTTCTAACACTATAGGCTATATGGAGGATGCAACTGCTGGTATTTACATTTACAATCTAGAGCTGACCAAAAATAAGGTATACAATGGTATCTTCAAAATAAATGCCAGAAAGTATAATGGCATGCCACAAATAGCAAGTATAACCGCTATTGAGGGAGAGACAGCAACAATTACTGATGGCAGTGACAAGGCTCCTACGGTGATGACTGCATCTGTACTTGACGCTGATTTTACTGCCAATCTGGGACGTCAAATCCAAATCAACTCTGTTACCGTACCAAATTCTGGTCTGGCTTTGACTGAAAATATCAACTTATATGGTTCTTCACCTTATACATCCGTTAGCAATGGAAGCACTTACAATCTTGTTGGATACCCCTTTATCGGAAGTAGCTCTTCTAAAACATTCCGCATCACCAGTGCAACGGAGTTGACCATCACAGCAGAAGCAAATGACGAGGCCCTTGGTACAGTTTCAATATCAGGAAATGTGATTACCGCCACTCCCGCAGCGGGATATCACGTAAGCACTTCTAATCCTTACACCGTCAATCCTACAGGCTCTGCAACAGTGGTTCAGGAAGACAACACATTTACTGTAACACCTACTGAAAACACAACTATTACTATCAACTTTGAGGCGAATCCCTCGCACACTTTGTCGTACACGGTTTCTCCCACTGAGGCTGGTACTGTAGATTTGGGTGCAACTTCAGTCAAAGAAGGAGCTGCAACCACAGCCACAGCCAGTGCTAATGCCGGCTATAAGTTTATTGGCTGGAGTATTTCTGGTACAGGAGCTTCATTAAGCAGCGAGACAGACAATCCAACAACCGTTACCATGGGAACTGCCGATGCTACCATCACCGCCAGCTTTGAGGCTGTGGAAACGAACCCCATCCACTGGAGCGTCAACGGAACAGTTGTAAAGACAGACCATGTAGAGGCTAATACGGCTATTACTTTCCCAACAGAGATTGAGGGTATTCCTGCTGGATATACTTTGAAGGGCTGGGTTGTTGAAGCCAATAAGATTGATACTCCTACTAACACTGACCCTAAAGCTAATTATGTAACATCAGCCAACAGTACTGAGGAGATTACCTACTATGCGGTAATGGCTATAACTAAGGGTACACAAGGAAGTGCAAGTCTTACAAATGACGAAATTACGAGCAATATTACAAACACCGCATGTACCTATGGTACAGAGAAGACATATAATGATGATGTAGAAGGTGTTACATGGGTCGCTTCTGTTCACACAGATGCCGCCAATAGACCTTGGATGCAAATGAAGAAAGATGACGAAACAGCCTATATCAAGATAACTGCACCTGGAACTATTACCGAGATTAAAACAACAATTACCTCCGCAAATAACTCAAGTGGCGGCATCGCTGACATCACTAAGCATACTGCTTTTTCAGGAACGCTGTGTGTTGAAACTGCAGCAACAAGTAATCCTTCAGGCTCAAGAGGTTCTTCTAATACTATTTCGAATAACATCATAACAATTAATCCTACAGGTACTGAGAATCTTCTGTTTATACAAGTCAGTGGCGGTGCAGCAAGAGTTTGGAGCATGGAAATCACTTACGATGCAAGCACAAGTACTAACTTCTGCACAACTGTTTCGTCTGAGCCCAAGGTAATTTCTGTCGACTCTAAGGGCTATACGACCCTATGTGCTAATGTGCCTCTGGACTTCACGAATGCCACATCGAAAGCTTATAAGGCTACGGTGGAAGGGAACACGGTGAAGATGACGAAGGTGACTAAAGTGCCTGCTGGTGAGGGTATCGTTATAAAGGGTGAGGCCGAGAACATCCCCGTGCTGTCAGGCGATGCCGACGACATGAGCGACAACGAGCTGGTTGGTGTGCTGGTAGCTACTACTGTTGAGGCTAATACAGTTTCTGTACTTTCAACTGTTAACGACGTGGAAGGTTTCTACAAGTTCAGCGGCACTACAATTCCTGCTGGTAAGGCTTACCTGCCTGTTGTTGCCTCTGATGGAGCCCGCATGAGCATTGCCTTCGATGAGGAAAGCGGAACGACAGGGGTTGAAGAATTCAAAAATTCAGGAACTGAAGAATTGAAGTCTTATTACAACCTCGCTGGTCAGCGCGTTGCTCAGCCCACCAAGGGCCTGTACATCGTCAACGGCAAAATGGTACTTGTGAAATAAATATATACTTTGAAATGAATTGTCCTAGTTAAATTTAATTGGACTCATGAATATTCATTAGAATAATTAAGGATCAATTAGGACAATTCGTTTCCAAGAAAATAATAATTCGTTTCAAACTAAAAAATACAAGAACAATGAAAAAGCAATATATTATTCCCAATATGACTATCGTTATGGTGGGCGCAACAGTTCTGAATAGCACTTCTGAGACTCTGCCGATGAGCGGCAACACGACTACCGAAGTTCACAGCCGTGGTTTCTTTGACTTCGATGATGATGAAGAAGAATAAGTACTAAGTGTAGTACGAAAACAAATAATAGTTTAGTAAAAAACTGTGGGCCGGGATGTGGCGCCGGGAGGCGCTCAGGCCCTGGTAAATGAAATTTTTTCATGATTTTGAAATTAGTAAGTAAATCGGCATCCCCCGACGCGCGAGCGCCGGGGGATGTGTTTTCATATTGTTTCCAACTTTAGTCCAAACCGGTCATTGGATTTGGGTTTAGCCAACGACCAATGAGAACCTCAGTCCTAACGCATTTGCAATAAGCATAAATGTAGAAAGCTGCATATCAATCTGTCCCCGCTCAAGCGCAGAAATATACTCACGCTTCTTGCCGATACGCTCACCCAACTGCTGCTGAGTCAGTTTCTGACGCTTGCGCTCGTCACGCAGGATTTCAGCATAATACCATGCCTCCGCCTTAGCCTGAAACTCCTTACGTGATGGTGAACCTACAGGACCATACTTCTCTTCAAGTCGATCTTCTATCTTAGGCAGTTTTGCCCATTTTTCTTCACTAATCTTTATCATAAGCTATCCTCCCATTCTTTTAATAATCGTTCTGCTTTCTTGATCTCTGCGTTATATTGCTTTGAACTTTTCTCTATGAAGGAGTTGAGCATGACCATATGCTTGCACTCCATGAAGTTATCTGCATCTATAGTGAAAAGGACCGTGCGATACTCATTATTACCCAAAGACACGCGCATTTCGTAGAAATCAGTCTTTTCAAGACGCTTGACGAATTTTGTGCTAACCACATACTTCGTGAACATGATTTCAAATACAAAGTCATACTTGTCCTTCACTTTCTGAGGGAGACTTTGGTAGTATTCATCAAACTCTTTAGTATATGTTGCACTTCTTATTCTCTCGTTCATGCCGCAAAAGTAATATATTTATTCCAAATTTCCAAATAATATGGAAGAAAAATGTTCATTTTGTCTATTATTCCTATTCTTGCCAGCAACAGTAAGGGAAAGTAACTGCGTGAGTCTACACGCGCGCACAAATAAAAAGTTTTGCAAAAATTACTGCCATACTGCCACCAACCAAGCTAACTGCCTGAAAATGAGTAGCCATCCGGGTGGTGGCAGTAAGGTGGGAGATGGCAGTAAGTGGTCAAAAACTGCCTGCAAAGTAGCTTCGTGCGATATAGGGAGACGGTTCGTAATATGCGCTACAGTTGTAGTTGTCTACAACAAAAAAACCAAACGGCAAAAGGATTAGCTGAAATATTAGAAACTTATCCTGAGGATAAGTTGCTGTTCTCAAGGCGGGAAGACCATGTTCCCAAGGTGAGAACACTCAGAAATCCTTAGGAGAACCGTCAGAAATCTACGCTCTTTCCGTCAGAAATCACGGCAACTTCTGAAGGAAATCATGGCAACTTCTGAAGGAAATCACGGCAACTTCTGCAACTTTTCTACGTGATTTCTGAGTGTCCCACCCCCTGGGACAACAACTTTTCCTAAGGATTTCTGAAGATAGTCTTGAGGGCTGGCAGTTGTAACTCGCAGTTTTTTGAGTCGTTTTCGGGCTGTTTTGACCATTTACTACCATCTTCCACCCTACTTCCACCACCCAGAACGCTACTCATTTTCAAGTAGTTAGCCTGGCTGGTGGCAGTATGGCAGTAAATTTCATCAAAAAAAATTCGTATGCGAAAGCTGAGTGGCGACTGGGGACATCTTGGCACGGCATAATAAAGGCGGCGAGCTCGTAGCCAGTTGCAAGAGTCATCGGGCTGGTGTCTGCATCAGCAACTTTGGCTATGGCTTGCAAAGTAGAAAAAGCTTGTCCCCTGACATAAAATCTAACGACCGATTTGGGTTAAAAGGAAGGAAAAACCGAGGAAAAACGAGGGCGGAAGCAAATTCTTCATTCTTCATTCTTCATTCTTCATTTATTTTCGTACCTTTGCAGCCTAAATTGTAAATCGTAAATAGTCAAATAGTAAATAAGTTCGATGTTTGAGAATCTAAGTGACAGACTTGAACGGTCGTTCAAGATACTGAAGGGTGAGGGAAAAATCACCGAGATTAACGTAGCGGAGACGCTGAAGGATGTGCGCAAGGCGCTGTTGGACGCCGACGTGAACTATAAGGTAGCAAAGACGTTTACCGACACTGTGAAGCAGAAGGCCTTGGGCATGAACGTACTGACGGCCATCAAGCCAAGCCAGCTGATGGTGAAGATAGTCCACGACGAGCTGGCTGACCTGATGGGTGGCAAGGCTGTGGAGCTGAAGTTGGATGGTCGTCCCGCCATCGTGCTGATGTCGGGTCTGCAGGGTTCTGGTAAGACGACGTTCAGCGGCAAGCTGGCCAACATGCTGAAGACGCGCCAGCACAAGAATCCGCTGCTCGTGGCCTGCGACGTCTATCGTCCTGCCGCCATCCAGCAGTTGCACGTGGTTGGCGAGGGTGTCGGCGTTCCCGTCTATTCGGAGCCCGACAACAAAGACGTGGTGGAGATAGCCCAGCACGCCATCCGCGAGGCTAAGGCCAAGAACTACAATGTGGTCATCATCGATACCGCCGGCCGTCTGGCTATCGACGAGGAGATGATGAACGAGATTGCCACGCTGAAGGAGGCCGTGCAGCCCGACGAGACGCTGTTTGTGGTGGACTCGATGACGGGTCAGGACGCCGTAAACACCGCCAAGGAGTTTAACGACCGTCTGGACTTCGACGGCGTGGTGCTGACGAAGTTGGACGGTGACACACGTGGTGGTGCTGCCCTCTCTATCCGTACCGTGGTGACGAAGCCTATCAAGTTTATAGGTACGGGCGAGAAGATGGAGGCCATCGACGTGTTCCACCCCGAACGCATGGCCGACCGAATCCTCGGCATGGGCGACGTCGTCTCGCTCGTGGAGCGTGCCCAGCAGCAGTTCGACGAGGAGGAGGCGAAGCGCCTTGAGAAGAAGATCAGGAAGAACAAGTTCGACTTCGACGACTTCTACGGCCAGATTCAGCAGATCAAGAAGATGGGTAACATCAAGGACCTGGCTTCTATGATTCCTGGTGTCGGCAAGGCGCTGAAGGATGTGGACATCGACGACAACGCCTTCAAGTCGATTGAGGCCATCATCCAGTCGATGACTCCCAAGGAGCGCCAGAATCCTGACATCATCAACCAGAGCCGCCGCCTGCGCATTGCCAAGGGTAGCGGTACGAAGATTGAGGAGGTAAACCGCCTGATGAAGCAGTTCGACCAGACACGCAAGGTGATGCGGATGGTGACTGGTGCCGGCAATTCCAAGATGGCCCAGATGGCCGCAGCGATGAAGATGAAGGGCGGAAAGCCGTTCTGATGGAGAAATTGAAGCAATGATTATTTCAAGTCGACCCTAATATCCCTACAAACCGTATATGACTTTAATTGACGGAAAGGCTACTGCCGCCACGATAAAGGCAGAAATCAAACAGGAAGTGGAGGCCATCGTGGCCCGTGGTGGCAAACAACCCCATCTGGCTGCCGTGCTGGTGGGCCACGACGGCGGTTCGGAAACCTACGTAAAGAATAAGGTACTCGCGTGTGAGGCTTGCGGTTTCAAATCGACACTGATCCGCTATGAGGACGACGTGACGGAGGAAGAACTGTTGGAGTGCGTGGACCGCCTGAACCGCAATGGCGACGTGGATGGCTTCATCGTCCAGCTGCCCCTGCCGAAACAGATCGACGAGCAGAAAATCATCGAAGCCATAGACTACCGCAAGGACGTCGACGGCTTCCATCCCATCAACGTCGGCCGTATGGCCATCGGACTGCCCTGCTTCATTTCGGCAACGCCTTTAGGCATCCTGACCCTGCTGAAGCGCTACGGCATCGAGACCAGCGGAAAGAAGTGCGTCATTCTGGGTCGAAGCAACATCGTCGGCAAGCCTATGGCCCAGCTAATGATGCAGAAGCAGTATGGCGACGCCACCGTCACAGTATGCCACTCACGTTCGAAGACTTTGAAGGACGAATGCCGCCAGGCCGACATTATCATTGCCGCCATCGGCAGTCCGGAGTTCGTTACTGCCGACATGGTGAAGGAAGGTGCAGTTATCATCGACGTCGGCACAACCCGCGTTCCAGATGCCACCCGCAAGAGCGGCTACCGTCTTTGTGGTGACGTGAAGTTCGACGAGGTGGCTCCGAAGTGTTCGTTTATCACTCCCGTTCCTGGCGGCGTTGGTCCTATGACCATCTGTTCGCTGATGAAGAACACACTGCTTGCTTCGCAAAAATGAAAGGGATGAAAGAAATGAAAGAAATGAAGGAAATGTAAATGAAGAATTGAAGTAATGACGGCGCAGGAGTGGTACGAACAAGGTAACGCCTTTAGGAAGGAGTCGAAATGGCATGAGGCCATTAACTGCTACATCCAGGCTATAGCCCTTGACCCAGACAGTCCGGCTGTCGAGGCCAAGAAGATGCTCGACGACATCATGGCATTCTATTGCAAAGACATGTATAATCCCTAACCGTGCCAAACGGCTTAGGGATTTTTCTTAACGGCGCAAGACTTGTTCGAGACAAGTGCTTGCGCCGCTAAATATCTATTCTATAATCTATAAACTATAAACTTTAATCTATAATCTCCCGTTATCCATTCATGGAGAGCAGGAACTCTTCGTTGGAATGGGTCTGAACGAGACGATCGCGGACGGTGCTCATAGCCTCGATGGGGTTCATCTCGGCAATGAACTTGCGGATAATCCACATACGGTTCAGCGTGGTCTGATCCTGCAGCAGGTCGTCGCGGCGAGTAGAACTCTGGACGAGGTTGACAGCCGGATAGACACGCTTGTTGGCCAGCATGCGGTCGAGCTGCAACTCGGAGTTACCCGTACCCTTGAATTCCTCGAAGATGACTTCGTCCATCTTGGAACCAGTATCCGTCAGAGCTGTGGCAATGATGGTCAGCGAACCGCCGTTCTCGATGTTACGGGCAGCACCGAAGAAGCGCTTGGGCTTCTGCAGGGCGTTGGCATCGACACCACCGGTGAGCACCTTACCAGAGGCAGGAGCCACCGTGTTGTAGGCACGGGCCAGACGGGTGATGGAGTCGAGGAAGATGACGACGTCGTGACCGCACTCCACCATGCGCTTTGCCTTCTCCAGCACAATACCTGCAATCTTGACGTGACGGTCGGCAGGCTCGTCGAAGGTCGAGGCAATGACCTCGGCATTGACGGTGCGCGCCATGTCGGTGACCTCCTCAGGACGCTCGTCGATGAGCAGCATCATGATGTAAGCCTCGGGATGGTTGGCAGCGATGGCGTTGGCAATGTCCTTCATAAGAATGGTCTTACCAGTCTTGGGCTGGGCGACGATGAGTGCACGCTGACCCTTACCGATGGGGGCAAAGAGGTCAACAATGCGCACCGAAGGATTGGTGGTGGCACGGTCGCCACAGAGCGTAAACTTCTCGTCGGGGAACAGCGGCGTCAGATGTTCGAAGGCCACGCGGTCGCGAACTTCTTGAGGCTGACGGCCGTTGATGCTCGTAACGGTGGACAGGGCGAAGTACTTCTCGCTGTCGTGCGGCGGACGGACGGTGCACTCCACCACGTCACCGGTCTTCAGCGAGTAGCGCTTAATCTGTTGCGGGTTGACATAGATGTCGTCGGGCGACGACAGGTAGTTATAGTCTGACGAGCGCAGGAAGCCATAGCCATCCTGCATAATCTCCAGCACGCCGTTGCCTGTGATGAGGTCGGCGAAGTCGAAGATCTCCTTGACGTTAGGCTGATAGGCAGCACGCTGTGTAGGAACCACCGGCTCAGGCTGTTGGTTCATGGGGCGGTCGAAGATGTCAACAACAGGCATGGCAGCCTGGTCTTCGATAGGCAAATCGACAACAGTGATGAAGTCGGTGCCGTCGCCTGGGTCACCTTCCCAGACGCCGCTGGCATTCTCGGCACCAGCACCCTCTGAAGTCTGAGCCATCTTTTCCTGAAGCTGGCTGATGACCTCGGGCGTCAGTTCGACGCTGTCAGGGTTATCGTGAGCAGCCTCCGGACTCTCCGGAATTACCGGAGCCTCTGGAATTTCGGGAGTTGCCTGAGCTTCTGCAGCCTGAGCAGCAGCCTCAGCCTCTAATTCCTTCTTCGTCTTACGGCCACGCTTCTTGGGAGCCGGTGCCTCAGCAGCCTCACCCTCTGGGGTATCAGTAGCCTTCACTTCGGCAGTCTTCTTGGTGCGGCCCTTCTTCTTGGGAGCTTCTTCCTGGACGTCGGCGGGAGCTGCTTCAACTGCGGGAGCAGCTTCGGCAGGAGCAGTGGCAGCCTCTTCGGCAGCTGCCTGGGCAATGACGGCGCTCAACGACTGCTTCTTAGGAGCCTTGGTGTTCTTGCTGTCCAGATTCTCGCCCTCGCTACCGCTGACGGTATAGACCTTACTATTATCCTTGGCAATGCGGGTACGCTTGCGCTTCGGAGCTACCAAGCCAGCAGCCGAGTTCTCGGCAGCCTTGTCCAGAATGCCATATACGACAGTTTCCATCTCGTCGTTGGGAGAAACCTTGACGCCTAATTCGCTGGCTATCTCCATCAATTCAGGGATAGGAAGTCTTTCTAATTCTTCTTTCGTGTACATAACAATATACAGTTATTCGTTAATGATTCTTGTGATGTGGAATTGAGTTTGGAAACAAAGTGTTTCGCGGACGGAAACACGTTCTTCTGAATTCGGCTGCAAAGGTAACACTTTTAATGAAGAATGAAGAATGAAGAATGAAAAAATTTACTACCTCATAGTTTTTTTTAACGTTTTTAGTCCACATTTCTTCAATAATTTGCCGTACCTTTGCCATTAGAATGGCGAAGTTACTCCGTCACGAAACAATAACAATTAAAACGATGGACTACCTATCTTATATATATAAGTACTATCCCGAGGACGACGATCTACGCCGTCTGTTGCTCAAACACAGCCGTCAAGTGGCTGACCGTTGTCTGAAAATAGCCCTTAAGCACCGTGAACTACCCATTGACGTCCAGTTCTTAGAGGAGGCTGCCATGCTTCACGACATCGGCATCTTCCGTTGTCAGGCTCCTTCCATCTTCTGTACAGGCACAGAACCGTATATCTGCCACGGGCAGATAGGTGGTAAGCTGTTGAGGGCTGAGGGCTTTCCACGCCATGCCCGTGTTTGCGAACGCCATACGGGCACAGGTCTGACGAAGGAGCAAATCATAGAGCAAGGATTCCCCTTACCGCCAGAAGACTTCATCCCCGAGACGCTGGAAGAACAGATTGTCTGCTATGCCGACAAGTTCTACTCGAAGTCGCACCCCGACCGCAACCTAACCATAGCCCAGACCGCCCAAAGTCTGGAGAAGTTCGGTCATGCCGGTGTGCTGAAGTTCCTCGGCTGGGCAGAACGGTTTGAGTAGATATGCTGCCGTTCCTTGATAATAAAAGGGAAAAAGAATAAAAAAAAACTATGCGGTAGCAAATTCTTCATTCTTCATTCTTCATTCTTCATTAAAAGTGTTACCTTTGCACCCGTGAGAAGAAAGACCCTTCTGTTCCTGCTTCTGTTTGTCATGGTGTTTGTCATGGCAGACGTACATGGCTTGCGCTTTTCCTTAAGGGAAGAGAGTAGGGACACTGTGGCTACGGACAACGTTCCTCAAGACACGGTGGTTGACATGAAGGCCGTCGCCGATACTGCAAAGCCGTTGATGACAAACATCGACTCAGCCAGTATGGCCAAGATTGCTGCCGACTCAGCCAGAATGGCGAAGATTGCCGCTGACACGGCAGGCATGGACTCCCTGCAGCTCGCCATCTGGAAACACAACAAGCTGATAGACGACTCCCTGCGTGCCGACTCGCTGAACCGTCAGCGCAAGAGCGGCATCGATGCTCCCGTGGAGTACTCCTGCGAGGACTCGATGGTCTATGAGGGCGACACCAAGTTGGCGCACCTCTATGGAAAGTCACATGTAAAGTATCAAGATATGGACCTGGAGAGCGACCAGATTTATATGTCGATGGACTCCAGCCTGGTGCATGCCACACCAACAACCGACTCGCTTGGCAATAAGACAGGTTCGCCAGTCTTCAAGATGGGTAGCGACACTTACGAGAACGACACCATCGCCTTTAACTTCAAGACGAAGAAAGGTATCATCAGCGACGTCTATACCAAACAAGAGGATGGCTACATGACGTCGCGGCTGGCCAAACGCGGCAACAATGGCGACATGTTCCTCTATCACGGACGCTACACCACCTGCGACCTGCCCCACCCTGACTTCTACTTCGCCATGTCGAGAGCCAAGGTACGTCCAGGCAAGGACGTCGTCTTCGGACCCACCTACCTGGTAGTGTGCGACGTGCCGCTGCCACTTGCCATCCCTTACGGTTTCTTCCCCTTTACGAAGAGCTACTCGTCGGGATTCATCATGCCGACCTACGGCGACGAGTCCTCCCGCGGCTTCTACCTTCGTGACGGCGGCTACTACTTTGCCATCAGCGACAAGATGGACCTGAAGCTGTTGGGCGAAATCTATACCAAGGGCTCATGGGGCATTTCAGGTGCATCGAACTACCGCAAGCGCTACAAGTTCAACGGTTCGTTCTATGTTAACTACCAGAACACGGTGACTGGCGACAAGAACATGCCCGACTACACGAAGACTACCAGTTTCAAGTTGCAGTGGTCGCACCATCAGGACGCCAAAGCCAATCCTTACAGCTCGCTGTCTGCCAGCGTCAACTTTGCCACGTCGAACTTCGAGCAGAACAACCTGACGTCGATGTATAATCCGCAGGCTATGACGCAGTCCACACGTACTTCTTCGGCATCTTGGAGCACCAACTTCTCAAGCATCGGTATGTCGCTGAGTACCACGCTCAACCTGAGTCAGAACATGCGCGACACCACTCTCAGCGTGTCGTTCCCCGACCTGAACATCAACGTCTCGCAGTTCTATCCTTTCAAGCGTAAGAAGAAGGTTGGCGAGGAACGCTGGTACGAGAAGATTTCGATGAGCTATACGGGACAGTTCGGCAACAGCATCAGTGACGTCAAGGAAGACCGCATCATGCACACCAGTTTCTCGAAAGACTGGAAGAACGGTATGCAGCACAGGATTCCCATCAAGGCCAACTTCTCACTCTTCGACGTCATCACACTGACGCCAGGCTTCAACCTCACCGACCGTATGTACCTGATGAAGAAGAAGAAGTCGTGGGATGTCGAGAAACAGACGGAAGTCGTCGACACGTTGTCCGGCTTCTACAACCTTTACGACTGGGACCTCAACCTCTCCGCCAATACCACGCTCTATGGTATGTTCGTTCCCAACCGCAAGCTCTTCGGCGACAAGATACAGGCCATCCGCCACGTCTTCACGCCCTCCGTCTCATTCTCCTACCGTCCGAACTTCGGCGCCAAGCGCTATGGTTATTGGGACACTTACCTGAAGACCGACATCAACGGCAACGTCACCCAGGTGGAGTACTCTCCCTACGAGGGCTCGCTCTATGGTACGCCAGGTAACAGGATGAGCGGCAACCTCAGCTTCGACATCCAGAACAACCTCGAGATGAAAATCAAGAGCGAGGACGACTCGACAGGTTTTAAGAAAATCAGCCTTATAGACGAGTTTGGTGCCAACATGTCGTACGACCTGGCCGCCGACGAGCGTCCGTGGAGTGACCTGACGACACGCATCCGTCTGAAGCTGACCAAGAGTTACACGTTTAACCTGACTGCCGTCTTTGCCACCTACGCCTACGAAGCCGACTCTGTGGGTGCTACACCTTATATAGGTACGCGCACGGAATACAGCAAGGGCCGCTTCGGCCGTTTCCAGGGTATGTCGCAGAACCTGTCGTATACGCTGAACAACCAGAAGGTGATGAATCTCATCAAGTGGCTGAAGGGCGAGAGAGTCAAGAAGAAAAAGGACGATGACGAGAACCAGTCCAACGACGAGAATGACAGCGGGCTGGAGACAAACATCGATAACGACTTGTCGAGCAACAAGAACGACACTCGTAAGGAAGCTGGCAAGGCCGATACCGACGAGGATGGCTATATGAAGTTCTCGATGCCGTGGTCTCTAAGCTTTAGCTATGGTGTCACTATGCGCGAGAACACCAGTGGCAGCTTCAACTACAATACCATGCGCTATCCATACTCGTTCACCCAGAACCTGAACGTTCACGGTAGCTTACGCTTGTCCGACGGCTGGGACATCTCGTTCCTCAGCGGCTACGACTTCGAGAACAAGAAGATCAGTATGACAACGGCTTCTCTGTCACGCGACCTGCACTGTTTCAGCATGTCGTGCGAAGTGGTGTTGGCGCCTTATACCAGCTATAACTTCTCCTTCCGCTGCAACGCCGCCACGCTGACTGACGCCTTGAAGTACGACAAGCGCAGCGGCGGCACCAATGCCGTACAATGGTATTAAGAGGCATAGCCTATTGGCTTTGTCCAAATGATAAATGATAAATGAGGAGTGTTATTTACATTCCTCATTTATCATTCAATAGTGCGTACAGCGCTTCTTCCTCGCCGACGACCCAGATGATGTCGCCCTCCTGGAACTTACGGTTCGGGCTGACTGGCGAGAGGTTCTCCTCGCCTTCCTCCAAACCTACCACCATACAACTGTAGAGGTGACGTATGCCGCTCTCCATCAGTGTCTTGCCGATGAAGGGACTTTCGCTGCCGATGATGAGCTGGCGCAGCTTCATCTCGCGCTGTTCCATTTCGGTATCCTCGCCGAGAAGTTCACTCTTCAGAGCCGTGCCGAAGTTGCTCAGCTGTTCGTCGCTGCCAATTACTTGCAACTTGTCGCCAGGGAAGATGATGTAGTCGCCGTCAGGAATGTTCAGTCGGTTGTTGGCACGCATGATGCTGCTGATGTGGACGCCATACTTGCGGCCTAAGTTCAGCTGCTTCAGCGTACTGCCCATCCACATTGAGTTCATGGGGACGTCGAAGTCGGCAATGTGGATATCGCGGTCCAACAGACGGCCTTCATACAGCGGACGCTTCTTGCCGTGTATCTGTGCCTCGATGTCCCTACTGCGCAGGTTGTTGATGAACAGTCGCTCCATTCTGATGCTATGGTTCTTGACGGCCCGCGAGAGGATGATCAGCACCAGCACAATGACGGCTAAGGTGATGAGGATAGCATGATTGAGGTGACCTAAGTAGCTGCAGATGTAGAAAATGAAGTTCAGCGCTATGATGGCACGCACCAAGATGGTGAACAGCAGCGGCAGTCGGTTGCGGTTGCTCTCTGCCCACAAGGCCTTCCACTCCTCCGAACGGTTCTTCTTCATCACCATCGCCCGCAGGAAGGGTGCTACAAAGAGCACGGCGACCACACCTGTGACAATGTCGGGAACAGAGAAATGAATGCCGAACACATAGAAATGGAAGTCGAGCACCTTTGTGACGAAGGGATGGAAGAAGGTAAGCATCAGCGCTGTGACGGCGGATGCGAGGATGCTGTAAACCACCGTATTGACGGTCATTTGTATCAGCAGGCGCTTCCACAGGCTCCTATCGTTGCTGTCCGCACGGCTCGTCGACAATTGGTTCATCATCTGTATCAGCCGCGAGGGAAGATGTTTCTCCAAAACGCCATAAGCCGGTGTGGCAAGCCGTATCATGTAAGGTGTGAGGAAAGTTGTAATGACGGATACGGCTACCACCACCGGATATAGGAAGTCGCTGATGACGCCTAACGACAGTCCCAGCGAGGCAATGATAAACGAGAACTCACCAATCTGTGCCATCGAGAATCCACAGCGCATGGCCGACCTCAGACTCTCGCCGCCCAGCATGAAGGACACTGTTCCGAGGATGCTCTGGCCCAACAGGATGGTCAGCACGAGGGCGATGATGGGTATGGCATAGCTCACCAGTATGGCTGGGTCAACCAGCATACCTACTGAGACGAAGAAGATGGCGCCGAAGAGGTTCTTCACCGGTTCCACCAGCTTTTCTATGCGTTCAGCCTCTACGGTCTCGGCCAGGATGCTGCCCATGATGAAGGCACCAAAGGCTGACGAGAAGCCGACTTTTGTCGAGAATACCGCCATAGCGCAGCATAGTCCCAACGACACGACGAGCAACACCTCGCCGTTGATGAGTTTGCGCACCTTGCGCAGGAACTCCGGCACGGCAAAGATGCCTACCACCAACCAGAGCACCAGGAAGAAACCTATCTTGACGATGGACTCCAACATCTGGCTGCCGTCGGGGTTGTTGCCGCTGGCAATGGCCGACAGCATCACCATCATGACAATGGCCAGGATGTCCTCAAGGATGAGCACGCTCATGACGAGACCCGCAAACTGCTGTTGCCGCAGGCCTAAGTCGTCGAAGGCCTTATAGATAATGGTGGTCGACGACATGGCCAGCATACCGCCTAAGAAAATGCAGTCCATCCTGCTCCAGCCGAACATGTGGCCTGCCAAGACACCCAACATCGACATGCAGAAGATGATGGTAATAGTCGAAATGATGGGCGACGCACCCATCTTCAGGATTTTCTTAAACGAGAAGTCCAGACCTAACGAGAACAGCAGGAACATCACGCCGATGTCGGACCATTGGTGTATGCTCGCCGTGTCAACTACCGAGGCCGTATAGGGCATGTGTGGCGACACTAAGAAACCGGCAACGATATACCCTAACACCAGCGGTTGCTTAAGGCGTTTGAAGATGAGCGTCACAATGCCTGCCGATACCAGTATCAGCGCTAGGTCTTTAATTAATGCAGGAAGCTCGGCCATTGAGAGAATTGAAAAAATGAAGTATTGAAGTTCTTTCTCCTAAATCCTAAATCTTGAATCCTTCAAGAGTGCCAACAGGACTACGCATTATAGCTTCCGACGAGCTGGCAGATCTTGATGACCACCTGCATGGCTTTCTCCATGGACTGGATGGGCACAAACTCGAAGGGTCCGTGGAAATTAATGCCGCCAGCGAAGATGTTCGGACAAGGAAGTCCCTTGAACGACAGTTGGGCACCGTCGGTACCGCCGCGGATGGGGCGCACCTTCGGGGCGACACCTACCTCCTGCATAGCCTTCAGCACCACGTCGATGACGTGCATCTGCGGGTCTATCTTCTCCTTCATATTATAATACTGGTCGCTGACGACGGCCTGTACGGTTCCCTCGCCGTACTTCTCGTTCATCTGCTCAGCACAGCGCTGCACGAAGCGCTTGCGGTCCTCGAACTTGTCGCGGTCGTGGTCACGGATGATGTAGCTCAGCTTTGCCTGCTCGATGTTCGACGTAATGCCCAACAGATGGTAGAAGCCCTGATAGCCCTCGGTGGTCTCAGGGGTTTCGTCTTCAGGCAGCATCTTGGCAAACTCGGCAGCTAATGCATTGGCGTTCACCATCTTGCCCTTGGCATAGCCCGGATGTACGCTGACGCCCTTGATGGTAATCTTGGCCGAAGCGGCGTTGAAGTTCTCAAACTCCAGTTCACCCACTTCGCCGCCGTCCATCGTATAGGCCCACTCGCAGCCAAACTTCTCGACGTTGAAGTGGTGGGCACCCATACCAATCTCCTCGTCAGGGTTGAAGGCCACACGGATCTTGCCATGCTTCACCTCCTTATGCTCCTGCAGCCACACCATAGCCTGCACAATTTCGGCAATGCCGGCCTTGTCGTCGGCGCCCAACAGCGTCGTGCCGTCAGTCACGATGAGGTCTTCGCCCACGTGCTGTAACAACTCGGGAAACTTCTTCGGCGAACTGACAATGCCCTCTGAGAGCAGAATGTCCGAGCCGTCGTAATGTCTGACTATCTGGGGTTTGATGCCGTCACCGCTACAGTCGGGACTGGTGTCGTAGTGCGAGATGAAGCCGATGGTCGGCACATCTTCCTTGATGTTGGCCTTCAGCGTGGCATAGATGTAACCCTTGTCGTCCATCTCCACGTCGTCCAAGCCCTCGCGCTCCAGTTCCTTTTTCAGGTACTCGGCAAAGACCAGTTGCTTACTCGTACTGGGCACCGTCTGGCTGTCCTCAGCCGACTGCGTGTCGAACTTTACATAGTTTAAGAATCTTTCAGTAATATCCATTTCTAAAGCAATTTCGTATAATTGGTGCAAAAGTACGAATTTTTTTCTTATTTAAGTTGTATTTTTGAAAAATTTTCCATACTTTTGTGGGCAATATTACTAACCATTACAGTTTTTAGCTTATGAAGAAAAAGTTTACCTTACTCCTGCTGGCGGTTTTCGCCATGAGTTTACAGGCATTTGCAGACGTTGTCATTTCGATGTATGACGAGTCTGCCACCTATACCAGTGCCGAGCTTTCTAACATCAAGAGCGGCAAGCTCATCTGGGACAAGGCCACCAAGACGCTCACCATGGACAACGTTGCCATTGAGATTAATGCGCATGGCGAAGCCTTCAAAATCAATGGTGTCGGAAACATGACGCTCTTGCTGAAAGGCGCCAACTCCATCACATCGAACGATTATGTCGCATTCTATCATCAGGTAGATGGTGGTGTGATGATTACCAGCGACGACGGCAAGGGTTCCCTGACTTGTCGGGGTGATAATGGCATCTATGTCACTTTCGAAACATCAACGCTGATTATCGCCAACTGTACGGTGACGGCCGAAGGAACTTACGGCGGCGGCATTAATGGCGACGGATGGAACCATAATAACTTTGCCAAGCTGATTGTCGACAAGGCCAACGTGACAGCAAAGGGAACCCCAGGCTCCGGGTCTTACGGCTCCATCAACTGGGTTAACGACATCTCGCTGATAGACTGTTCGTACGTGGCTCCTGCTGGCGTCCATTTCACGAAAATCACCAAGAAGCTGGAGAATGGCAACAACTATAACATAGGCGGTCTGACCACCGACGGCACCACGTTTACCACAGAGGAAGTGGTCATCAAGTGCCCCACCATCGACGAGCAAAACTTCCCCGACGAGGCGTTCCGTACCTACGTCAAGACGACCTTCGACCTGGACGACGACAACGTCCTAAGCAACGATGAGATTGCCGCCGCAACGAAAATTGACTGTAGAGGAAAAGGCGTTAAGGACCTTACGGGCATCGAGTTCTTCACAGAACTAACCGAACTCGATTGTAGGGGAAACGACTTGAGTGCTAAGCCCCTCGACCTCTCTGCCAACACGAAGCTGAAGAAGATTGATCTATACGATGCCAAGCTGAAGGCTATCAACGTCAGCAAGCTTCTGGATCTCGAGCACCTGAATGTCGGTTCCAATAACCTGACGACATTAGACGTTTCGAATAACACAAAGCTCACCTACCTGGACTTCTACTTCAACTCGGGAATTACCTCCCCCGTTGACCTGAGTAGCCTGACGGAACTGGACTATCTGCACATCTATGGCACGCCGGTAGGAACACTTGACCTGTCACAGAACACCAAACTCAGGACTCTGTCGTGTTCGAAGTGCAATCTGAGCGCCCTTGACGTCTCCATGCTGCCGCTGTTATCTTCCATAACCTTTGGACAAAACAACTTCAAGTCCATCGACCTTTCCCACAACCCGCTACTCAATAAGGTGAATAGCAATTCAAGTTATCAGCTAGAATCTATCAATCTTTCAGGCTGCACCAAGTTGACAACCTTATGGGTCAACTTCTGCAATTTGTCAGAACTGGTATTGCCTGAAGGTTGCACAGAGCTATCTTCCATAGAAATTTATTGCAACCAGATTCGCGGCGCAGCTATGAACGCCTTTATCGAGAGCCTGCCCACCCGTTCTGGACGGATTGAAGCCTATTATCCAAAATCCTCCAGAGAGGGCAACGTCATCACCACCATCCAGGTGGCAGCAGCCAATGCCAAGGGCTGGAAGATCTTATACAATGCACATCCTGGTAGCGGCTACGACTGGCAGGAGTATGAGGGCAGCTCGCCAGGCATAGCCATCGACGACGTCAACTTCCCTGACGACAACTTCCGCGCGGAAATCAAGAAGAAGAGGTACGACGGCGACCAGGACGGCTTCCTCAGCGACGAGGAAATCAGCAACACCAACCTGATAGAGGTCAACCAAAAGAACATCGAGAACCTGAAAGGCGTAGAGTTCTTTACAGCTCTCAAATACCTGCATTGCTACGGCAACAAGCTGACAACCCTCGACGTCTCAGTATTCCCCGACCTGGAAATACTCTCCTGTCTGGAAAACCCGCTGACGACACTCGACGTCACCCATAACCCGAAGCTCAGAGACCTCGGCTGCCGCGACTGCCAGCTCACGGCACTCGACCTCTCGCAAAACCCAGGCCTGCTCCATCTCTACTGTCAGGGCAACCAGCTGACGGCACTCGACCTCACCAACAACACGAAACTGGTGAACCTCTACTGCACAGCCAACAAACTGACAGCACTCGACCTCAGCAAGAACACGGAACTGTCGAACCTCGAATGCAGCTACAACCAAATCACCGCCCTCGACATGTCGAAGAACAAGCTCCTCTCGCTCGACTGCAGCTACAACAAGCTGACAGCCCTCGACCTCTCGACATTCGCAGGCCTCGACGTCGCCTCTAACGTCTTTATCTGTGGTAACCAGATTGGCGAGACCGCTATGAAGGCACTCGTAGAGAGCCTCCCCACAGCAGTAGAAGACTACGGTCCAACGCTCTACGTGGTGGACAGCTCTTATCCGAACGAGAAGAACGTCATCACCATTTCGCAGGTCGCACTGGCCAAGTCGAAGAACTGGTACGTCTATGACTACGGAACCGACACCGCCTACGAAGGCGTTACAGGCATCGCACAAGTAGAAGGCGACAAGCCCCAAACCGCTGACTATTACGACCTCAGCGGACGCAAAATCGTCAACGCCAAATCCCCAACTCGCCAACTGCCTAAGGGCATTTACATCATCAACGGCAACAAGGTCGTGATTAAGTGAGAGAAAAACTGAGCTTGCTCGAGTTCTTCCGAACGTGAACGAGCTCGAGCAAAGCTCAAGGTCGTGATTAAGTAAACCTGATTGTTATTGGCGGTTTTTATCTTACCTATCTTACCTATCCCGCACGTGAAAGATTTTCTACTTAGGTGTAGGATAGGTAAGATAGGTAAGATGTTTTCTGCAAATACAATCTTACGCGCATGCGCGCGAAAGCTCTTGGAAAACTCATGACGGGAACAACTTTCGGCTATCCTATGGTTTTCCGTTTGTCCCAAGGGATGGGACAACAAGAAATCCTTAGGAAAACCTTCAGAAAAGTACTGGATAACCTTCAGAAATCCTTAGGAAAAGTTGAAGAAATCCTTAGGATAACTGACAGAAAAGTACTGGATTTCTGACTGTGTAGTGTACTGAATTTGGTTGACAGTATTGTTTGTTATTCCTAACTTGGTTTACACTTCATTGTTTT
>JAEEVT010000171.1 GCA_016291005.1 Prevotella sp.
AGGATTGATTTCCTGTTTCATTTTCTCCATCGTTTTAGCATTGGGAAGTACTGTTGCATCATCTTCTTGATAAGGGACGACTAAAATGCAGGGTTATTTTACTCTCATTGTTTTGTTTCATACTATTTTCTTTTTATTCGTTTCGATGCTGCAAAAGTATACATATTTGACGAGATAACCAAATATTTGGGATAAACAGCACATTTCTGTGACGAATGACATGTTGCTCTCGCTAAAATGGCGTGATTGCCTTGAATTAAATCCATGTGAGTTTTCTCCAAAGGCCTTCTAACGGTCCACGAGGATGGCTGCTAAACCAATAGCGGGCGAAGAGGTACTGGACGATAACCATTCCGCATCCAACCATGACGGCATAGGTGATGCCTAAAATGTGGTAGCAGGCCAGGCCATAGCCGCAGAAGATGGCGCAGCCGATGATGGACTGGAGCAGATAGTTGGTAAGACTCATACGACCAAAGATGCAGAGATGACGGAGCACCCGACGGACGCCCTCGAAGGCATACCAGGCAGAGACGATGGCCGAGACGATCATCAGCAGGATGATGAGGTTGCAGATGGGCTTCAGCCATGATTCCAGCTCGCCGAAATTTGGATTGATCAGCGAAATAACGCCGAGGGCCGAGGTGACGAGGATGCTATGCCATATCTTCAGATTGCGCCCCTCGTTATAGAAGAGCCTCTGGCGTCCTAACTGCATGCCGAGAATAAACAGGCAGAGCAGTTGCGTCAATCGACCGCTGAAGACGTTGAAGCGGAAGTTGACTTCAAATCCGTATCGAAGGTTGGTAAGGGTGTTCTCCCAGAAGGTGCCGTGTTCGTGTGCGCTGTTAATCTTGCCATACAGTTCCCACATGGTGCTATGGTCGAGCGTGGTACCCGTCAATAGACAATAAAGCTCCACTGGCTGGATGGCCAGCAGGGCGATGATGCACCACACCCACTTCGAGGGTAGGTAACTGATAGGGATGAGCAGCAGGCCGTAGCATGCATAGAGCATCAGGATGTCGCCATCATAGAAAGCCACGTTGATGATCCCAAACATAAACAGCAGGCACATGCGCCAGGCAAATCGCCCTGAGAAGTTCTTGCCTTTCTGCTGCTGATTGTCGTTCATGATGAAGAAACTCAGTCCGAAGAGCATGGCGAAGATGCCGTACATCTTGCCCGATAGCAGCCAGGCCAGCACGTCGGCTACCGTCTGGTCACTCGCCAGCGGATAGACTATCGGCTCTTGGGTAAAGATGTTGAAGTGCTCTACGGAGTGATACAGGATGATGCCTGCCACAGCGATTCCTCTCAGGGCATCGGCCACATCGATTCGGGTGTTTGGTAAATTGCGGGTTTTATACATAGTCTTCAGTCTGGTGGTTTCGCAAACCGATTGCAAAGTTACGAATAAGCGAGCGAAGAACCAAAGGAAAGTCTAACTTTTCTTTGTTCTTCCGAGCGAAAGTAACTTCTCGTGAAACGAAAAGTTACGAATAAGCGAGCGAAGAACCAAAGGAAAGTCTAACTTTTCTAACCAAAAAATTATCATATGGAAAAGACAAAAAAAGTAGAAAAATCGGAAATTCCGATTTTTCTACTTACCCCACCAATTACTTTATCCTCCCTCGCCTGCCGCTATCTCGACAGAGGAGACTGGGCGGAGAGGGGGATGAACTTGATGACAAGATAGCCGACGACGATCTGGAGCAGCAGGCTGGGCCAGCCGATGGTGAAGTCGGCGATGGTGGCGGCAATGCCACCAGTCAGGATGAGTTCGCCGAGGGCTTCGATGGCTTTGCTGACGAGGACGACACCGATGAGCAGCGGCAGACTGACGGTCTTGAAGTGCTGGGCAGCGAGTCCGGCAACGAGGGCGAGAACGGCGAGCTTCATGGTCATCACGGGCAGAACCGCGGTGGCGGGCATTCCCGTCAGCAGATGGTTTACAAGTGGCGAAGCCACAGCCGCAAGCAGTCCTGTCTTCCATCCGAACTTATAGGCTCCGACGAGGATGACCAGCGACAGGGGCGAGAAGATGATGCCGCCCTGCGGGATAAGGTGGAACACTTGAGGCAGTATCAGGTTGCAGGCCACGAAGATGGTTGCCCAAAGATAGGTCTTCGCCTCGTCATAATTCAAGGTGTAAAGTCTTACTGTTGCTTCCATTTTTATATTAAAGATTAAAGATTACAAATTAAATGATTAAAAAGATACGCTGACGCCGCCCATGAATGTGGCGCGGGGCATGGGATAGCCGAGGTTAATCTCATACTTCTGTGCGAGAAGGTTTTCGCCGCGAGCCCAGAGACTCAGGTTATGGGTGGCAGCGTAGGTGATGCTGGCGTCGAACAGGGCGAAGTTCTCCTTCTGCTCGTCGTTGCCAACGGCAGTATAGAGGTTGTTGACGTACTGCAGTCCGAGGGTGGCGAGCCATTTGCCATAGCGGTAGTTCACGCCGGCATGGGCGGTCAGTTCAGGGGCAGCAATAATCTTGTTCTTCATGTGCAGATAGGCACCGTTGGCCTTCAACGTCCAGTGGCTGTCCACGCGGTAGGCGGCCTCCAGCTCGAAGCCCCAGTTTTCTATCTCGCCCGTGTTCACGTTGCGGGGCTTGCCGTCCACCTGCTGCTGCTGAATCATGTTGTCACCTTTTATATAATATAGGTTCGCGCCGTAGGTGAAGTTGCTGAGGCGGTGCTTCCACGACAGCTCGTAGTTCCAGAGGCGCTCGGGCTCCAGGTCGGTGTTCGAGGGGGGATAGAGATACATCTCGCGCATCGTAGGATTGCGGAAACCCTTACTGGCCATAGCCTTGATCTCGCCCGTCTCGATGGGACGGACGACGATACCACCCTGCGGAATGAACTCCGTGCCAGTGATGCTGTGATGGTCCACTCGTGCGCCGAGGTCGATGGTCAGCCAGTCGAGCAGGTCTTGACGGAAATCGATGTAGCCCGCAATCTCGTTGCGATACGACTTTCCGCTCTGCTTGTTCGGCGTGTCAAGGATTTCGCCGGTAGCCTTCGACGTGTAGTAGGCGTTGCCGTAGATGTGCATATAGTCGACACCTGCCGTTACGCGGTTACCCTCAAAGAGCTGGACGCTCTGATAGAGCGATACACCTGTCAGCGCATCCTTCGAGCGGAAGTAGCGCTGGGTAGGAGCGGCGGGGTCTGTAGTGCCGTCGTCAATCTTATGCCGTCCGAAGTTGGAATAGACGGAGAGTGCACCGCTGGTTTTGCCGTAGTGGTTTTCGAGGGCTGCCGAGACAACGCCACGGGTAATCCACTGGTCGGCATCGTATAAGGGTTTGCTGGTAGCGCCAGGATAGCTGGCATTGAAGTGGGTCACGTTGGCATCGACGTAGGTGTTCCAATGTTCGCTGATGTCGTAGCCCAGTTTCAGATAGCCGCCGAACTGCTCGAAGCCCATGCGGGGTCGGTGGTTGTCCGTGCGGTTATACTGAGCCGAGACGGTGCTGCTGAACTTGCCGCTACGCACCTGGTTCGAGGCCTCGGTCTGGATGGTGCCGTAGCTGCCTGCCCCCAACTGGATGTTGGTCGTGACAAAATCACGCCCCACAGAACCTTTGCGGGTCACGATGTTCATGACGCCGCCCATCGCGTTCGAGCCATAGAGCACCGATGCCGGACCGCGGAGCACCTCCACGCGTTCGGCCATCAGCGTCTGATAGGTGTCGCTGATGGGGTGGCCATAGATGCCGTTGTACTGTGGGTGGCCGTCAATCAGCACCAACATCTGCCCTGTGCCACCACTGATGCCGCGCAGGTTGATGCCCCCGGCAGCACCGCCCGACACACCATAGCCTAACATCGAGCGGCTGGTGACCATCAGTCCCGGTACTTGCTGCATCACGGTGGGCAGCACATTTGGCTGTCGGCTTGCCGTGAGCTTGTCGCGCCCGACGACGGTGACCGTCATCGGCAGATGGCGCACGTCCACGGCATTGCGCGAACCCGTCACCACCACCTCGTCCAATTGATAGGTGGTGGAGTCGTTATCCTGGGCATTTGCTGTGAAGCATACACAAGCCAAGAACAAGACAGAAAGTTTCCTTTGCATAAGTATTGCCTGTTATTGAACAAATGGTTTCAGGCCTTTCACAGCATCAGCAGCCGTGATGCGACGCCCTCCATTATCGAGGTCGATGAGCACATAGCGATCGTTGCCCATGCCCAGTTCCTTCATATACGACAACTGGCGCAGACCATGACGGCTCTCTATGCGCTCCAGCATGTCGTGATGCTCCTCGGCTGTCATCGCGTAGATAATGTCTACACAGGCTTGATCGATGGCCAGGATGTCGGTAGAAGAGAGGATGCCTACATTGGGAGTCACCACAGGCTCTGCCAAGACGCCCTCGCAGTCGCACGATACCGACATATTACGCATGACATTCACATACGTGACGTGCTCGCCGAAGAAGTCAATCGACGCCTTGGTCGACTCCGTCATACGCTCCATGAACTCTTCCTGGGCGATGTCCCACTGGTCGGGCTGTCCCGGTGTGGTATGGATCCAAGCCTTGCCCAC
>JAEEVT010000038.1 GCA_016291005.1 Prevotella sp.
ATAAAAGATGAAAAATTTTAAATTGTGGAATGCGCTCTGCGGCTGGGTGGTTTTTGCCATCGCGGCTGCGACGTATCTCCTTACGATGGAGCCCACCGCTTCTTTCTGGGACTGCGGTGAGTTCATCTCCAGCGCCTGGAAACTGGACGTTGGACACCCGCCCGGAGCACCGTTCTTTATGCTCATGGGGCATTTCTTTAGTCTGTTTGCCAGTGACACCTCGCACGTGGCGATGTGCGTCAACGCCCTCTCGGCGCTTGCATCAGCATTCACGATTCTGTTCCTTTTCTGGACGATCACAGCGCTCGCGAAGAAACTCGTTGCGCCGGACAGTCTCTGGAAGGGGATTGGTATCCTTGGTGCCGGAGCTGTTGGAGCCTTGGCGTACACGTTTAGCGACACGTTCTGGTTCAGTGCAGTTGAAGGCGAGGTGTATGCGAGCTCGTCGCTCTTCACGGCCGTCGTGTTCTGGTTAATCCTCAAGTGGGACGAGCAGGCTGAGGAAGAGGGTAGTGACAAATGGCTGATTGCGATCGCCTACCTGATGGGCTTGAGTATTGGCGTGCACCTTTTGAACTTGCTGACCATACCGGCTATCGGACTCGTTTATTACTTCCGTAAATACGAGTTCAGCTGGAAGGGAATGATTTATGCGTTCCTGGCTTCCTGCGCGGTGTTGCTCGTGATCCTGTACGGCATCATCCCGGGTGTTCCGACGCTGATCGGTTGGTTCGAGTTGCTGTTCGTCAACGGCCTCGGATGTCCGTTCAATACGGGTCTGGCAGTATGCCTCGTGCTGATTGCCGCCTTCCTGACTTGGGCGATATGGTACACGCGTAAACGCGAGTGGAGATGGCTCAATACGGCGGCTATTATGGTGACGGTGATCCTCATCGGATACAGCTCGTACGCAGCGCTTGTGATCCGCTCCAATGCAGACACGCCGATGGATCAGAACAGTCCGGACAACGTGTTCAGCCTCAAGTACTACCTCAACCGCGAGCAGTACGGCGACCGTCCTTTGTTCTACGGTCAGACCTATAATGCCCCGGTAGAACTGCGCGTCGAAGGCAATATGTGCATCCCCGTCGAGAAGAAAGGCCATGCGCAGTATGCCCCGGCGCCGAAAGTAGAAGGCGAGAAGGACAAATATGTGATCACCGGTTACAAGACGAGTTACAAGTACATGCCGCAGTTCTGTATGCTGTTCCCGCGTATGTACTCGAGTCAGGGTAGCCACGTGGGGGCATACAAAGAGTGGGCGAACGTAAAGGGCAAACGCGTGCGGTATGAATACTGCGGTCAGCAGAAGACAGAGTACTGTCCGACCTTCGGCGAGAACCTGCGTTTCTTCTTCCGCTATCAGGTGAACTTCATGTACTGGCGCTACTTCATGTGGAACTTCGCCGGTCGTCAGAACGACCAACAAGGCAACGGAGAACTGGAGCACGGTAACTGGCTGACTGGTTTCGACTGGTTTGACAACTGGCGCTTAGGCGACCAGAGCATGTTGCCTGACGAGCTGAAAGAAAACAAGGGACATAACGTATTCTACTGTCTGCCCCTGCTTCTTGGACTCATCGGACTCTTCTGGCAGTCATTAGGCAAGCACTTCAACAATGCCAAGGATCAGACTGGTATTCGTCAGTTCTGGGTTGTGTTCTTCCTGTTCTTCATGACGGGTCTGGCCATCGTCATCTATCTGAACCAAACGCCCTCACAGCCCCGTGAACGCGACTATGCCTATGCCGGTTCCTTCTATGCCTTCGCCATCTGGTGCGGACTGGGTGTAGCTGGCATCATTGAGTTACTAAGTCAGAAACTCAAGGCACTCTCACCTGTCGTGTTGGCTGCTGCCGTTAGCGTGCTTTGTCTCTTTGTGCCCATCCAGATGGCATCACAGACATGGGACGACCACGACCGTTCGGGTCGCTATACCTGTCGTGACTTTGGACAGAACTACCTGATGTCGCTCCAGCATGAGAATGTCGTTGACGGCAAGACTGTACCTTCTTATCCCATCATCTATACCAACGGCGACAACGATACCTTCCCGCTGTGGTACAACCAGGATGTAGAGGGTGTGAGTACCGATGCCCGTGTCTGCAACCTCTCGTATCTCCAAACCGACTGGTACATTGACCAGATGCGCCGTCCGGCTTACGACTCTCCTTCGGTACCCATTACTTGGGAACGTATTGAATACTGTGCCGGAACCAACGAGTACATCTCCGTGGAGCCAGAGATGAAGGCCGCGCTAATGAACCTCTACGAGACTAATCCCGGTCAGGCTCGCCAGCAGTTCGGCGAAGAGCCCTTTGAGTTGAAGAACATCCTGAAATACTGGGTGCGCTCGACGAACAAGGATTTGCACGTCATTCCCACCGACACCATCTATATGACCATCGACAAGGAGGCCGTACGCAAGAGCGGCATGATGATGGCTGCCGACAGCATCCCCGACAAGATGGTCATCTCGCTGAAGGGCAAGAACGCGCTGTATAAGGGTGACCTCATGATTCTTGAGATGTTGGCCGAGTGTAACTGGACACGTCCCATCTATGTAGCCGTTTCCGTCGGCGAGGACAACTACATCAACCTGGGTGACAACACGATTACCGAGGGCTTGGCCTACCGCATCACGCCATTCACCACCAGCAATGACGGCAAGAACATCTCCGGCGTCAAGAACTTCGATACGAAGCGCACCTACGATAACATCATGCACCGCTTCAAGTTTGGAGGCATTGACAAGAAAGGTCTTTACATCGATGAGACCGTGATGCGCATGTGCTATACTCACCGCCGCATCATGGCAAAACTCGCTATGGAACTCATCAACGAGGGCAAGACGAAACAGGCCGAAGAGGTGCTGCGTTACTGCATGAAGCAGATTCCGGACTATAATGTTCCTGTCAACTTCACCTCTGGTTCGATGGATATGGCACGTGCCTGGGCTTCATTGAACAACAAGAAGGAAGCTATCAACATCCTGAACAAGCTCTGGACGAATTCTATGCAGTACATGCAATGGTATATGTCGCTCGACAGCTACCGTTTCGAAGCTGCGCAGAACGACTGCGCCATACAGCTTTACATCATGCAACAGGTGGCAGGCCTCGCCGAGACGTTAGACGAAAAATGGTCTGGGGAGCGTGTGGCTGAACTCTCAGAAATGATGAGGATGTTTGAAGCTAAAGGTGGCAAGTTAGGCTTTTAAAAAGAATTTGGAATTAATAGTTTAGAATTTAGAGAGTAAGCCGTGATTATTGAGCAACCATCCATCTGGCTGCGCTGGCTTTACCCAAAGGCATTGTGGCGTATGGACCGTCATGAGAAGGCCGTTTACCTGACCTTCGACGATGGTCCCATACCCGAGGCCACGCCATTCATTCTGGATGTGCTGAAGCAATACAATATCAAGGCTACCTTCTTCATGGTGGGCGACAACGCCCGTAAATACCCAGAGTTATTGCAGCGGGTCATCGATGAAGGCCATCGCATAGGCAACCATACTCACAACCACCTCATGGGCATTCGCTATTCCATCCACGACTACAGCTATAACGTGGAAAAGGCCAATGCCTACCTGCGTACCGATTTAGTACGTCCGCCCCACGGTTGGATGCGTCTTAGCCAGTATGCTTGGCTGTCACGAAAGTTTAAAATAGTGATGTGGGACCTTGTCACCCGTGACTACTCCAAATGGATGACTGCCGAGGACGTTCTGAACAACGTGAAAAAGTACACCCGCAACGGTAGCATCATAACTTTTCACGACTCGCTGAAAAGTATCGACAAGTTAAAGACTGCCCTACCTCAGGCCATTGAGTGGCTCAAAGAACAAGGCTACGCGTTCAACATCTTTGATTGAACGCGTAGCCCTATTTTTCATTGCGAAGCTACACTCTGACCTTGGTCAGAGAATTTTCAATTCTCAGCACGGCCGTTTCTTCGGCAGGTTGAAGGCGTCCTGCACCTCCTTCATCTGAGCGGCAGTCATGCCGTCCGGCTCACTACCCATCGAACGGGCACACATATAGATATTAGCTGCCTTACAGAGCACGTCGGTCTGGTCGAAGGCATCCATGATGTCAGTACCCACAGCCACGGTGCCATGCTTCTCCCACAGCACCACGTCGTGAATCTTAATCTGCTCCAAGGTAGCCTCAGCCAGCTCAACACTCGACGGCATGGCATAAGGCACGATGCCGATGCCAAGTGGTGCAAAAGCTAACGTCTCGGGAATCATCGACCACAGCACACGCGTCATCTCGTCGCCCTTCAGGAAACGCTGGATATGGCTCATAGCCACCAACTCGATGGGATGCGTATGCAGCGTTGCCTTATAGCAAGAGCCCGTCTCCAAAAGATAGTTCTGTAAGGCAAGGTGTGTGGGAAGTTCGCTGGTAGGCACTACGGGAACGTCGGCAATAACCTCGTACGAAGCACAGTCGTCGCAGATGCGGATGATGCTGCCGTTTTGCATGGGTTCCTTAGCCAGATCGCGCATGCGCTTGCCAGTACCTTTACAATAAAAGTACTTACCTCTCAGCTTAGGCAGCATCAAGCCAATCTTTTTCACTTCCGAGATAGCAGGCAAAGCCTTGCACGCCTCGTCCATATACTCGGTGACGTTGACGGTGATATTCCCGCCGTTACGCTCGGCCCATCCTTTCTGCCACAGATAGCCCGTCACCTCGGCAATCTGGTTGATTACGGCCTCCAACTGCGGACGGCCTTCTAATATACTCTTCATGTTTTCGTTTTTCGTTATTTCGTTATTACGTTATTACGATATTACGAATTAATACTTCTCTCCATAGCGCTCTCTCGTAATTTCTTCCAACGAGCGGCCACGGGTCTTGGGGGCACCGATGAAACCGACGACGAGCGAGACGACTAACAGCGTTATCATACAGTAGGCGGCCAGGGTGAAGCCTTCGCCATTTTCACCATAGATATAGGTAAAGACGAGTCCCCATAGTGCCGACAAACCGCGTACTATGAAGAACATCAGTCCCTGGGCACCGGCGCGGAACTTGGCCGGAAACAGCTCGCTGCCCCAAAGGGCATAGAATATCTGTACCGACGTACCGCCCTGCACACCCCACAGAATGGCGAATGCCCACAGCCCAACGGGACCGTTAACACCGATAGTGACGATGATGAGCCATGCCGAGATGGCCACCAAGAGGCCGAAGGTGTAGATACCCTTGTGCGAAGTATGGTCGATAAGCTTTGAGACGAGGAACGTCACACCCACGATGATGGCCCATTGTATGCAGTTCATCCAGTTGGCCTGTTCGTTGGTTACGCCACCTGCCGTCTCGTAGATGTGCGGCTGGAAGAAGCCCATCACCGAGGCTACGAGGTTCCACGTCAGATAGATACCTGCCAAGAAACAGACGGTCTTGACGGCGATGCGGTTCTGGAACAATACCTTAATATTATCAATGAGACCGGCTTTTTTCTCTTCTTCCTTTTGCGCCGTAAACTCAGCACTCTCTTGCAGACGGCGCTGCAGGTTCCAGGCGATGAAGGCCACGACGAACAGCGAGAAGAAGACGATGCGCGACGAATAGGCGTTGACTTCGTTCGCTGCCATATCGGCTCCTCCAAAGAGGTGTGCCACGCTCTCCACCCAGCTGAACAGGTAGCCGCCAGGGGCAAAGAGCATGCCGAGGAGCAGGATAACCATCGGTCCGATGCCCCACGACATCTGCGAGATGCAAATGTTACGGCCTCGGTTGTTGACTTCCGACGACTCAGAGATGTATGTCCACGATGCCGGCACGCCGACACCCACGCTGATGCCCGTAATCAGGAAGCCGGCGAGCAGCATGGGGAAGTTGACGCTGAGCATGATGGTCAGCACGCCCACCATATAGACAATCATATTGTACGTAAAGATGAACTTCCTGCCGTACTTGTCGGCCAGGAATCCGCCGATGATGGCACCGAGGGCGGCACCGAGGCAGTTGGCCGAGATGAAGTTCAGCCAGCCAAGATGTACCTCGGTTAAGTCGAGGTATTTCTGCCACAGCGTCAGTCCCGACGCGCCGGCCACGATGGCGCCGGCATCGAGATAATTGGTGAGAGACACCGCGATGGTGCTCTTTAAACTTCCAGAATTTGCCATAGTTGTTGGAAAACTCTTAATTCTTAACTCCTTTTAGACGTGACGTCCTTTTCGTACTGCTGGATGGCGGCGATATAGTCTTCGCCTACGGGTACGGCGTTCTTCAGGTTGAAGTAGTCAAAGACGGCACCGAAAGGCATCGACTTGGCCTCTTCCATCAGGGCAAGACGCTCGAAGAACTGACCGTTGTCCTCATATTCACGCAGTTTCTGCTTCGGTTCCAAGAGGGCCTGGAGAATGCATTTCTGGGTCGCGCGCGTTCCTATTATATATGCTCCAATACGGTTGATGGAGGCATCGAAATAGTCGAGTCCGACATGAGCACGGTCGAGGGCATCACTACGCACCAGTTCCTTGAACAGGTCGAGTGTCTGGTCGTTCATGATGGTCACGTGGTCGGAGTCCCAGCGCACGGGACGGCTGACGTGGAGCATCAGTTCGGGGACATACATCAAGAGCGTCGAGACAAAGTCGCTGACGTTCTCCGTCTGCTCGTAGTGACCCGTGTCAAGGGTGTACATCTGCTTGCGGGTGGCACAGTAGGCGGTATAGAAGTCGTGGCTTCCCACGGTGTATGACTCCAGTCCGATGCCGAAGAGCTTGGCCTCGAAACAGTTCTTCACGCCGTCGAGCTTCTCGGCCATAATCTCGTCGAGCGAGGCGGCAAGGATTTCGCGGTACTTCTTGCGCTGAACGGGGACGTCCTTCGAACCGTCATGCACCCAGATGTTCATGATGCAGGGGTCTCCCTGCGCCTTGCCCATGGCGTCGGCAATACGACGGCAGCGCTTGGTATGCTCTATCCAGAAGTCGCGGATGGCTTTGTCGGGGTTCGACAGCGTCAGGGTGCCGCTCTTCGGGTGTGAGAAGGAGGTAGAGTTGAAGTCAAGCTTCATGTCATTCTCTTTTGCCCATTGCATCCAGCTCTCAAAGTACTTCACATCCACTTGGTCGCGATCTACGAACTTGTCGCCGAAGTCGCCATAAATCTCGTGGAGGTTCAGACGGTGCTTGCCGGCAATGAGGGTTTTCACAAACTCGATGTCCTGGCGCACTTCGTCAATGTTCCGGGCACGGCCAGGGTAGTTGCCAGTAGTCTGGATGCCGCCGCTGAGGGCGTCATTACGCTCGAAGCCCACCACGTCGTCAGTCTGCCAGCAATGCAGCGAAATCTGCTGCTTTTGGAGTTGGTCAAGTACGGCGTCAGTATCCACGCCCATCGCTGCATAGCGTTCCTTTGCCACGGCATAAGCCTGCTCAATCAGTTGTTCTTTCATCTTTCTATTCTATTGTTTGACTATTTAATGTACTATGATTATTCGACTCCATCACCGGGCTGTCTCCAGAATGCGCAGATACTTCTCATACGCCTTGTCCCAAACCGAACGGTCGGCGGTGGGATGGTAGGCCACCATGTCCACACTATTGGCAATGATGCGGCGCATCTCCCAGAGGTCTTTCACCTGACCGGTAGTCTGGCCATTCTGGCGAGCCTGCAACATGATGTTGCCGATGGCCGTACACTCCTGCGGACCTGCCAGCACCTCGACGCCACAGGCATCGGCGGTAAACTGGTTCAGGTACTTGTTCAGGCTTCCGCCACCAATGATGTGCAGCACCTGGATGTCCGCGCTCGACGGTTTGTTCGCGCTCGACGGTTTTCCCGTCGAGCCCCCCATCTCCTTCAGCCACCCGAACACCTGCCGATACCTCAGCGCCAACGAGTCGAAGATGCAGCGGCATATCTCTGCCGGTGTCTCGGGCACGGCCTGCCCCGTCTGGCGGCAGTACTGCTGGATAGCCTCTATCATAGAAGACGGATTGGCAAACGCTTTGTCATCAGGATTGATGATGCTGCGGAACGCCTCCACCTGCATGGCGGAGCCTTGCAGCTCCTGATGGTCCGTGCTCAACGGCTTCCCCGTCGAGTCCTTAAACTCCTTCCGGCACCGCTCGTACAGCCACATGCCGCAGATGTTCTTCAGGAAACGCGTGGTACCCTCGACGCCACCCTCGTTGGTGAAGTTCAGCTCATAGCTGCGGTCGTTGATGATGGGTTGCTGGCTCTCGATACCCATCAGGCTCCACGTGCCGCTGGACAGGTAGGCAAAGTGCTCGTCCTTGGCGGGCACGGCAGCAACGGCACTCGCCGTGTCGTGACCAGCAACGGCAATCACGGGTACGGGACCAAGTCCCGTCATGCGCTGGACCTCCTCAGTCAGCACGCCAATCTGGGTACCTGGCTGCACCATGCGACCAAAGTGGTCACGCGTCAGTCCGACGCTCTGGATAAGACGTTCCGACAGGTCGCCCGTCAGCGGGTCGAGCATCTGCGAAGTCGATGCGATGGTGTACTCGCAGACCGCCTCGCCCGTCAGCATCCAGCTCAGGGCGTCGGGCATGAAGAGAATCTTGCGGCAAGCGCGCAAGGCACTATTGTCGTCCTGCTGCATGGCATAGAGTTGGAACAGCGAGTTGAAGTTCATGAACTGGATGCCGGTGATGTCATAGACCTCACGTTGCGGAACAACGTGACACAGGTATTCCTCCATGCGGCCGAAAGTATGTGGGTCGCGGTAGGCCATCGGGTTGCGCAGGATGGCGCCGTCGTCGCCAATGAAGACGAAATCGACGCCCCATGTGTCGATGCCGATGCTGGTAATGGGTACTCCCCGGCGCCCCATCTCCTTCAGGCCACGAATCATCTCAAAGTAGAGGGCATAGATGTCCCAATAAAAATGTCCGCCTGTCTCGATAAGGTTGTTGGGAAAACGCGTAATCTCTTCCTGTTCCAACCGGCCGTTGTCTAGCGTACCTAAAATGGTACGGCCACTCGTGGCTCCCAGATCGACGGCAAAGTAGTATTGCTTCTGGTTTGTCATATACCTTATTATATATAAGTAGTTTGTTAAATCTGGTGCAAAGATACAACTTTTCTTTGAACTTTGGTCAAAGTTCAAAGATTATTTGTAACTTTCTCCCTTGGAGAAAGTAGGCTGCACTTCAGAAAAACACAAATAAATTTGGTTTTTCATTCGGTTTGCACTACCTTTGCAGGCAATATGATAAGGTTACTGCAAAAATGGCTGACTACGTTGGGCCGGTTCGTCATCTTGATGGGCCGCACGTTCAGCGTGCCGGAGCGCTTCCGCATGTTCTGGAAACAGTATGTCAAGGAGATGGCGCAGCTGGGTGTCAACTCCATTGGCATCGTACTGCTCATCTCGTTCTTCATCGGCGCCGTCATCTGCATCCAGATGAAGCTCAACATCCAGTCGCCGTGGATGCCGCGCTGGGTCAGCGGATATACCACACGAGAGATTATGCTGCTGGAGTTCTCGTCCAGCATCATGTGTCTGATACTCGCTGGCAAGGTGGGGTCAAACATTGCATCAGAAATAGGTACCATGCGCGTAACCCAACAGATTGACGCCCTGGACATCATGGGTGTCAACTCGGCGTGCTACCTCATACTGCCTAAGATTCTGGGCATGCTGACCATCATGCCGCTACTCGTCATCTTCTCTTCGGCAATGGGCATCGTCGGCGCCTACGGAACGGCATACATCGGACACATCATCGTGCCCGACGACCTGACATTAGGCTTGCAGCACAGCTTCCAGTCGTGGTTCGTCTGGATGTCCATCATCAAGAGCCTCTTCTTTGCCTTTATCATCTCCGCCGTACCGTCCTTTTTCGGCTATACCGTCGAGGGCGGTAGCGTCAACGTCGGCAAGGCCTCGACCGACGCCGTGGTCTGCTCCAGCGTACTCATCCTCTGTTCTGACGTATTCCTCACCCAACTGTTATCATGATTGAAGTAAAGAACCTATACAAGAGTTTTGACAACGTCGAGGTGCTAAAGGACATCTCGACGGTGTTCGAGGACGGCAAGACCAACCTCATCATCGGCCAGAGCGGTTCGGGAAAGACCGTGCTGATGAAGAACCTCGTGGGACTCTTCGACCCTACCAGTGGCCAGATACTCTACGACGGACGCGACTTCGTCAGCATGTCAAAAGAGGAAAAGGTACACATGCGCCGCGAGATGGGCATGATTTTCCAGTCGGCAGCACTCTTCGACTCGCTGACAGTACTGGAGAACGTCATGTTCCCGTTGGACATGTTTTCGTCGATGAACCTCCGCGAACGGACGAAAAGGGCGATGGACTGTCTGGACCGCGTCAACTTAGTGGGTGCAGAAGAGAAGTACCCCGGCGAAATTTCCGGCGGCATGCAGAAGCGCGTCGCCATAGCACGAGCCATAGCCCTGAACCCGAAGTACCTGTTCTGCGACGAGCCGAACAGCGGACTGGACCCGAAGACCAGTCTGGTCATCGACGAACTGCTACACTCCATTACGCAGGAGTTCAAGATGACCACCATCATCAACACCCACGACATGAACTCCGTCATGGGCATCGGCGAGAACATCATCTTCATCTACGAAGGTCGCAAGGAGTGGCAGGGCGTGTCAGCCGACATCATGGGCTCCACCAACAAGCGCCTCACCGACTTCATCTTCGCTTCCGACCTGCTGAAGGAGATGCGCCAGGCCGTCACACACCAGAAATAAGGCTTCATTTCTTCATTTTCATTCCTTTCATTTCTTTCATTCCATTCATTCCATTCATTTCTTTCAATTACTTGATTCAGGTCAAAATATCGACTGTTAACGCAAACAATTCCGTTTTTCCCTTGTTTGGAAGCAAAAAACGTCGTACCTTTGCATCGTGAAAAGAAAAAAAGGACTGCTGAGCGAAGCAGTCAAAGGATAACAAAAGAAAGCTCCAAACTCGGGGCAGTAAAAAGAAGAAAAGGATAACAATTAAAGAAAAGAAAGGGTAAAAAGATGAAAAAGTTATTGAAGAAATGGATGATGAGCGAGGGTTACAGAGAGTACTGCCTGAACATGGCAAGAATGTACAACTACCACCTCGCCGCTTAAACAGAAAAAGTAGAAACGGTAAATAATTAGTAAACGGACTGAGCTCGTGTAGAGTTTAGTCCGTTATTTTTTGATCTGATGCGGCTGGAAAGGGTTTCAGAAAGGGGACATGTATTTTGGACTCTTTCTGAATTTATGCCATTTTATTTGACACTGCATATATTTATCTTCAAAAGAATTTTATAAATGCAAAAATACCTACATACCTACATAAATCATTTTAAATTAATGGTTATTAGAAAGTTACTTTATGTAGGTAACCTACATTTACCTACATTCACCTACATTCAACATTTTGACCGTATTTTTCTTAATGATTTCCTCAACTTTTCTAGGTGATTTCCGCAACTTTTCTAGGTGATTTCCGCAAGAAGTTGCCGTGATTTCCTCAACTTTTCTACGTGATTTCTGAAGGAAAGTACCGTGATTTCTGGTTGCTCCAGCCCTTGGAGTAACAAGAAAATGTCGTGATATTTGGTATAAAGTAGGCTGTTTTTGATGATTTTTGTCGTGCAGAAAAATCGCAAAATTAGTGATTTTGTGATATTTTTGCTTTACAAAATATTCAGACAAACCATATTTTTATGTAGGTAAATGTAGATAAATGTAGGTTACCTACATAAGTTAACTTGCTTAATCTCATATAATTACAAAGATTATGTAGGTATGTAGGTAAATTCTACCTATTTTTCTTTTGCATTATTTCCTCTGCATTTTGCCATTTTCTCCACTTCTCAACTCCAGAGCCCTTATCCCCTCGTCATGTCCAGATTACCACCAAACAACAACAGCGGCGGTGGTCACCCACCGCCGCTGAAGCTATTGATTGAATCTGTTTAATTCCGAAAGCATCCGTAAAATTCGAAACCCACGAAAACTCTTTTTCGGCTTTTCGTCTTTTTTCGGGAACCATATAAACTGGTTCTTGGTTGTAACACTACATTGAATACTCTTTCTCTCTTATGAATTCGTCGGCAATATACAAGTCGCCATATAGGTAGAGCCCCGAGGATTTATCGTGCAAATCGGCACAGGTCTGGCTTTCATAGAATAACTGAAGTGCTTTAGCTGGCTCAATATTCAGCCGTTTTGCCAACTCCACAGAGATAGCACCGATGCGGTTGCTCAAGATGATCTCTTGTATAATGGGAGATTTTACGGGGTCGTCAAATGTTTTCTGTTCCATCGAAAGTCATGTATTTGTCGGTTATCTCCTGTGAGAGGAGGCACATCTGGTTGTTGGGCTGATGCTCAACTATTTCTGTTCCACCGTGATAGACAATGAGTTCATTCATTTTCTTCCCTCCCATTCGTTTAGACACTCTACCATGCCCTCGGCGATATTCTCACGGCTTTCAGTATGAAGAGTATCGTAATGAGGGATGATATATTGCTCAATCATTCCCACACGTTTCATACGTTGATAGACATCCTTATAGGATGTGTTCAGTAGCCGAGCCGTAGACTCTATGCATGTTGCCACGAAAGTCATGACAATCTGCACTCTTGGGATCTCAATGACATTCTCCTTGTTTTCACTCATTTTACAAATCATCTTGATAGCCGCCTATTTAAACGTTAGTTAGTCAGCGTCCTTAATGAATAATATATTGCAAAGATAGGTCTTTTTTCAATTAATTCCAAAAAAAACGCCGTTTTTTACTGATTTTTAATCCCGAAAGCTTCGAAAACTCTGTTTCGTTCTTTTCGTCTTTTAACCAAACAACAGCGGCGGTGGTCACCCACCGCCGCTGAAGCTATTGATTGAATCTGTTTAATTCCGAAAGCATCCGTAAAATGCGAAACCTACGAAAACTCTTTTTCGTCCTTTTCGGCTTTTCGTCTTTTTCGGAATCTATAAAATTTAGAAGTCGTCTTCTTCCTCGTCGTCGTAATCCATTCCGTTGCGGCGAGAAAGGGCATTACCACCATCCATTGGTTTGGTGGGATCATAGTTCTTGCCTAATGATTCTGACAACAACTGTGTGGCCCGCAAAGCAACCACTAACGTCTTTGGGCTTATATATTCTTTTTTCATATTCGTGTTCTTTTTTGTGTTTTGAAAGAAATAGTCTAATGCCAGTCTCGTTTACTTAATCACGACCTTACGTCCATTGACGATGTAGAGACCCTTCGTGGGTTGAGCCACACGCTGACCGTTGAGGTTGTAAACATCACCTCTTCCATCTTCCATCTTACTTCTTACATCGATAGAGGTTGTGTTGCCTTCCTCGAAGCCAAGGAATTCACGAGCGGTGGTACTAAGAGTAGAAGTAAGGATAGGCAGGAATGCCTTGTGGGCTCCAACGGTACCTGTTGCATTATAGAAACCTACACCATTATCTCCGATGGCAAGGATAAAGCAGGTGTAATCGTTATCATATCCGGAGAGATCATAATCCCAGTCACCAGTACCAACCAGCATGTTATCTTCAAGTGCTGCCAATTCTACCTCTGGATCTGTCGGGGTGATGACGACTTTACCTTTACCCTTCAGGATGATACCTCTTCCAGCCTTGTTCTCTGTGCCTGTTCCAGGCAGAATGTTACTCTCCGCAGCAGTAAGCTTAATGCTTTCGCCAACTTCCTTCACATAATAGACACTTGTACCGTCGGCCACCTTGTAATTCTGTGCTTTGGAATAGGTGCGGTAGCCTGCATCACTAATTACAATCGTTTCAGAAGCTGTGATGGTGTAGTTGTTTTCAGAAAGATCGGGTTTGAAAGTCAGCGTTAAGTCAGCAGTGTTGTTATCTGCAACATGCCAAACAGCACCATTGTTCGTGTTTGTTGTCGTACTTTGATAGTTGATCCAGTAGTTCACATTAAAGTTTCCGCTTTCTACAGTGGGTCGGATCGCCTTGTTCCAGTTGTGAATGGCAGTTGCTTCGTCACTCAGAGCGTTATTTGGGAAAATCACAAAGTACTTATCTGCCATATTTTTAAGAACTGTAGTATACTCACCCTCATCTTTTGTCATTTCGGCAACTGTCGTCCAAGTATTTTCGTTATTAACAACATAATAGCCTGTCATAGGAACTAATTCTACCTGAGTAATTGTATAACCGCCATGATTGATAGTTGAAGAAGACCATTCTTTAGTAACCTGTTCTATAGATTTTGTCGTAAGGGTAATAAAATAGTAATGAATCTCATCGTTAGCATCGCTGCGAATCAGATTTTCCCCCCAGTTACCTCCAGGAGCAAGTTCCAACCAATAGCCAGAAGATGATGATTCATGTTTTGTGGCTGTCACACGAAGTACATCTCCAGCTTTTACATTGGCGTTGGCAAAATGCATCCAGTCGATACCAAAATTGCTTTCGGCATTTCCTATCCATATAGACTTCTCTGAACCTGAATATGAAGTTGTTTCCAATGTAACCTGTGAGGTGGAATAACCTGTACCACAGATTTGGAGACCATTAGCTTTGATTCGTGTCATCATATCTCCAGTAAGGATAAACGAAACTTCTTGACTCTCTCCATTTACCCCGATACCACTCTCCAAAGCAGTCCAATTGCTTTGTGCACGCACTTGTGCACCTTCGGTAACTCCATCTACTCTTACATGAATTCTGTCACCAATCTTAGCGTTAGCCTCTGTTAACGTGGCATAAGAAATTGTAATAGGAGAACCCCAATCTACCGTAGTTGGTGTTGAGCTAGTGTAGATGGTTGTTCCTGGCAATATGAATTTCTTCGTGGCAGTCATATCAAGGGTGTGCTCTGAAACATTAGCAGTAAATACTAACGTATAGGTTCCTTCCTCAGTAAACTCTTTTGATTTATTCTCATTACCATTGGGAAGGTCATAAAGTCCCCAGATGCCATTTGTGCGAAGTTTGTAGTAATAAGTCTTTTTTGTTTGCCCTGCTTCAAATGCTACAGGAAAGTCATTAATGGTTAGGGTATAAATGCTCGGATTCTCTGAATCTTTCGTCATTGGCTGGTCATTGTCCCAACCCTCACCATCTGTTGTCCAGTCACCTACAATAGCGTAATTCAGCACACGTGCATCCTGACCAGCAATGGTCAGTGTCCAATTCTTAGCAGCGTTGGAACTGGGTGCCCATTTGGCTTTTACTGTATAAGTTTTGTAGCCAGAAGTGTTATTCTTTAAAGTAAAATTGTCACCGTCGTTTGTCCCTAAAGTTACCAATCCTCCAGCGTCAACCAAAGTCAGCTGATTTGTACCTATTTCAGTATTGTTTACTTTCAGTTTGAAATTTTTATTCAACAGGGTCGACGACAAATCAAGAACTTTTTCTTCACCATCAGCTAAAGCTAAGTCTAAGTCGCCAGTCAGTGAAACAGAGGAAATAGTAGCCAAAGTATATGTACTACCTTCATCACAAGTATCCCAGCCTGTGATTGTGTATAAGTCCTTATCAGATGTCAATGTGATATCCTGTGTTTGATTCCATCTGTTGCCCCAGTTGTTTTCAGTTGTTGCGCCGTTCATGCGGCAGAAAATAATCTTAGTGAATTTCTCAGGTATTACAACCTTATAAATGTCAGTTTCATTGGTTGCAAGTGTATTTACATCAGCCCAAGAAGTTTCTCCGTCAGAACTTCCAAACATATGGACTGCAAATCGTGCACCACTAAGCCAGTCGGCAGTTGGCTTTAGATACACTGTTTTGTCAGCAGCAAACCCAGCAGCCGCAAAGGCCATGAGCAATGCGATAATAGATAGTAATTTTTTCATAAGCTTGTAATTTTAAGTTAGTTATTATGTTTTATAATTTTTGTTTCGTAGTCTTTGTTTTTGTTAGAAAGAAATTGCAAATAATAATCAAGAAATTATTTTCAAACCATGCTATTTTTCGTTGAACACTAAGTTCAGTCCTTGTTTACGATAGAATGGAAATCGTTGGTCGCTCGATACTAATGCCATCCGCTCTGTCTAAAGCAACCAGTTTGGATCGTTGATGACAAGTTTGTACTTACCTGCATATTTTTTTGCAGCTTCCATGTATTTATTTCCTGGAACCATTGCGGCATTCAGAGCCCTGTTCTCTTCAGGAGTTAGTTTCCGCCTTCTTCTGCTTCTACTTGATGTTCTTGTTGTAGTTTCCATATAATATATCCTTGCTTTTCGTTAGTTAGTATTGCTTTTGGGTGGTTTTCTTTATGAAACCAAATGCAAAGATAGAGTTTTTTTTCGATAAATACCAAATTAATCCCATTTTTTTTTAGTTTTTTAATCCCAAAAGCATCCGTAAAATGCGAAATTATCGAAAACTCTTTTTCGTCTTTTTCGTCTTTTCGACCTTTTTCGGAATCCATATACCCCGTCAACAACAGCGGCGGTGGTAACCCATCGCCGCTGATGCTATTAATTGAATCTATTGTAATTCCGAAAGCATCGAAAAACACGAAAGTATCGAAAAACTATTTTCGTCCTTTTTCGGAATCCAAATGATGTTTAGAAGTCTTCCTCGTCTTCCTCGTCGTCCCAATTCTTTTGGCGGGAGAGGGAAATACCTGGACTTACAGGGGTGTTGTCATCCACTTTGAACGATTCCACCAACAACTCTGTGGTTTCCATAAAATCCACAGACATTTCTGGACTAATATAATGCTTTTTCATTGTCATTGTCTTTTTTGTGTTTTGAAAGAAATAATCTTTGTCTCTTTTGTGGGAAAGAAATCAGCAATAATTAGAAATAATTGCGTCCAATAATTTGAAAGAATTATTATTCCCTATTTCTGGAATAGATTATTCTAATTTTTGCTCATTTCTTTCCTAAACACCAATTTCAGTTTAAAACTTCAATTTTAATTCTTACCGTATCACGACCTTCTTGCCGTTGACGATGTAGAGACCCTTCGTAGGCTGAACCACACGCTGACCATTGAGATTGTAAACATCACCGTTATTGGTTATTGTTACACGGTTATTGTCAGCAATGCTTGTTGTTTCGCCAGGCTCGAAGCCGATGAACTCACGAGCATCAGCACCCTTAGGTACTGCCAAGAATGCCTTGTGGGCAGGTAAATCTGCACCTGCATTTAAGTCTGCTATGTAGAAGCCAAGCTTCTTACCCTCGGGCTTAGTGAAGATGTAGGCTGTATATGGATCATTGTCTGCGAACTGTGTGCTGATGGAGTATGAGTTGTTTCCACTACCTGCAAGCAGGTTGTCTGATGAGTTAACAGCTTCATCGCTCTGGTTAACAGACTTAATAGAATACTTGGCTCCTGCGTCTGCGGAAATAATGATACCGCAACCCTTACCAGCACCTGTCATGGCTGGCAGGATGGCACCTTCAGCCTGCGGAACCAGCGTAGCCACGTTGCCGGAAACGGTTATGAAGTTAGCCTTAGCTCCCTCCACCTTATATTTCTTGCCGTCAGAATAGGTTGCAAAACCATAGTCGTTCATAGTGTACTCAATGGCATTGGTCACCTCGAAGGTCTTAGTGGCAGGTATGAACGTAATGGTCACGTCGGCGGCATTAGCTTCAGCTATCTGCCAAACCTTTCCGCCAGCTTGATTCTGTGTAGTACCTGTGTAGTCGGCAAACTCAATCAACCAGTCTGCCCCCTCAGTCACAGGGCGTACCAAGGCTGCATCATTGACCGTCTCTCCATTGATTGCCGTGCTCGGAGCAATGGCAAACAGCTTGCCGGCCTGGCCGCTGAGTGTTGCGGAATAAGAGTACACGCCTTCGTCCTCTGCCTCATCCATTGCGGTCGCTGCAACAGTCCAAGTGTCGTTCTCCTTGGTAACAATAGAGTAACCGGTAGGAATGCCATATTCGTATTCCTTCTCATTTTCGAACTCTAAGTCCTCGGTCTTGTTGGTTGTCGTTCCGTCACTGAAGATAATGAAACCTGGTTCAGCGGACACCTTCGTAGTCTCAAAGGTAAAGGTGTAAATATCATAATCTATACCCTTGACAGTCTTTGTGCCGGTCTTGCTGATTTCCTGTCCGGGGTATTCGCCATTCAGTTCGACATCTTTGTCGCCAACTTTCTGCCAGATATAGGCCTTGACAGGATTCCAGCCAGCACCGTTGACAAATGTGGCGGTGAAGGTCTTCGTCGGCTTGGTGAACTGGTAGTCGAAGCCGTAGAAGCCCAGCTTGGAACCTGTGCAATAAATCTTATAGCTCTTGCCAGCAGTTACGGGGAAGTCGAACGAACCCTTATAAAGATCAGACATCGTGATGCCGTCGTAACCTGTCATGCTTGTGTCGTCTTCCTTGATGTAGAAGCTCTTACCGCCGTTGAGACGTACGCCCACAGAGATTGTTCCGTCGTAAACGGGAACAATAGTGTAAACAGTACCACTGGTAGCAGTACCGTTCTCGCCATTACCTGCCGTCATATACTTAAAGCCTTCATAATCGTCGTTATCGCCCCAGCCGTTGCCAGCTGCGTTAAAATCTGCTCCGCCACTGACACCGTAGGTAAGGGTGGCCACGACATCGCCGTCTGCATCTTTAACTTCTACGGATGTACCGGCTTTGAAGGTATCGCCTTCTGAGAGTGCATAAAGCGGAGTAGCTGTAATCCACTTGTAAGCGTGATTATTGGTGAATCCCATATCATGGGTCTTAGCTGCTCCGGTACCTTCAGCGATACCATTGTTGAATTGGATATTGGCAGGAACATCGTTGTAAGTTTCAATGGAAACGGTATATACATTGTTCTCAGCAGTCAACGCTGTACCAGGCCAATCACCAAGTAATTTGTTGGTTGCGGCGTCACCATCACCGCTCCAAACGTATGCATAAACACTCTCCCATTCAGCATCGGTGGTAAAGGTGGCGGTATAAGCGTGCTTGACATATTCATAAGCCTTGCCATCAACAAAGGCATAGTCTGGAGTTTGTTGAGGATTATCGGTGTCACCGTTGTTGAAAAGAATCATTTCTGGCATGTCACCGAAGGTCTTATAAGTAAAGGTATAGACATCTCCTGTCTTTTCTAACTCCACACCGGGCCAAGGCGCACAATGATTCACTAAGTTGTCACCGCTGCCACTCCATGCCCAGGCATAGACATTCTCCCAACCAGCATCCGTCGTAAAGGAAACGGTATAAGCAGTCTGGTTGTAGGTGTATGCTCCATTGTCCTCAAAAACGTAGTCTGAGGTCTGCCAGCCCTCATTGTTATGGAAGAGAATGCCCTCGGGTAGAAAATCCGCCTCGAGACTAATGTGATACACGCCATCTTCGTCCTTGGTAGCAGTAATTTCAGTACCAGGCCATGCGCCTAAAGCGCTTTCTTTCTCAGTGTCGTTCCAGCAGAAAGCATAGACATGTTCCCATTCTGCCTCAGTAGTGAAGGTGGCTGTGTAGTTAGTCTTTTCTACAATGCGACCAGAAGCGTTATATTCACCACCATTCTTAAACTCTAAATTATTAGTTTGCACACCGGCATTATTGTGGAAAATAATGTATTCAGGTTCGCTTCCGCTGACAGTTACTTTGAACTTTCCGTCGGTACCTGCAGTAAGTTCAGTGCCAGGCCATCCGCCGAGCTGCTCCTTCTTGCCCTCACCTTCGCCACTCCAAGTGTATGCATAGACGTCAGTCCAGTTGCCAGTATTATCGAAAGTTGCAGTATAAGCGTCGACCCATTCAACTTTAACGTAGAACAGTCCACTCTCGCTCGAAGTACGGGTGATGCTGTGATTACCTGCGGCAACATTGGTGACAGTGTAGATGCGGCAACCGGTACCAGCAGTAGCACTGTTTAAAGCTAATTCTGTTTCATCGAGTTTGATAGTTTTATCACTCCATGTACTTTGTACGATGGTTACGGTAGAGACCTCAGTCGTTGTAAAGAGAATTTTCGTAGAACTCTCCATCTTCAGGCCGCTGGAAAAATCAATGCCATCGTATGTGGCACCATTAAATTTAGTATTAAAAGAAAATTTCCCATTAGTATCATGGGTGAAGAATCCTACAGGGTTGGACACTTCAGAGCCGTTGAGTGTCAATGTGGCTGTTCCTGCCATGGAATACTGAAGCGTCAGCACCAGCATTGTCAATAAAGATAGAATTTTTTTCATACGCTTATATTTTTGAGTTTGTTTATATGTTTTGTAATTTTTGTTTCGTAGTCTGTCGTTTGTCCTTGTTATTTCGTTTGTTTTGTATTGCTTTTGGGCGGTTTTCTTTCTGAAACCGTCTGCAAAGGTAGGTCTTTTTTCAATTAATTCCAAAAAAAAACTGCTGTTTTTTAGTTTTTTAATCCCGAAAGCATCCTAAAAAAGCGAAATTTTCGAAAACTCTTTTTTTGTTCTTTTTCGTCTTTTCGACCTTTTTCGGAATCCATATACCGTCAACAACAGCGGCGGTGGTCACCCATCGCCGCTGAAGCTATTAATTGAATCTATTGTAATTCCGAAAGCATCGAAAAACACGAAAGCATCGAAAATTATTTTTGTCCTTTTTCGGCTTTTCGTACTTTTTCGGAATCCAAATGATGTTTAGAAGTCTTCGTCTTCTTCCTCGTCGTCCCAATTCTGGCGGCGAGTAAGGGTGGTACCTGGACTTACTGGGGTGTTGTCATCCACTTTGAACGATTCCACCAACAACTCTGTGGTCTCCATAAGATCCACAGACATTTCTGGACTAATATATTTCTTTTTCATTGTCATTGTCTTATCTATTTATTGAAACGAATAATATATTTTTCTTTGAAACGAATTATCCTAATTGATCCTTAATTATTCTAATGTTTATTTATGAGTCCAATTAAATTCGAATTAGGACAATTCGTTTCTAAACCCCTTTTACTTCACAACAAACTTACGTCCATTGACGATGTAGAGACCCTTCGTAGGCTGAGCCACACGCTGACCATTCAGGTTGTAAACCTCACCGTTATTGGTTATTGTTACACGGTTATTGTCAGCAATGCTTGTTGTTTCGCCAGGCTCGAAGCCGATGAACTCACGAGCATCTGCACCCTTAGGTACTGCCAAGAATGCCTTGTGGGCAGGTAAATCTGCACCAGCATTTAAGTCTGCTATGTAGAAGCCAAGCTCCTTACCTTCGGGCTGTGCAAAGATGTAGGCAGTATATGGATCATTGTCTGCGAATTGCGTGCTGATTCCGTATGAGTAGTTTCCGCTGCCAGCAAGCAGGTTTTCGTCAATTCCGGTGGCTGTTGCTACGGCACCCTTGGCTACTGCATTGATGATTACTTCGCCAGCAGCACCAGACAGAATCACACCAGCATTCTTACCTGCACCTGTCATTGCGGGCAGAATGGCATCAGCATCCTGTGGAACCAATACGGCATAACGGTTTGGAATAGTTACGAAGTTTGCGGTAGCACCCTCTACCGTATAAGGCTTTGCGTTAGAATAGGTGGCATAGCCAGTTTCGCCAATTGTTGTTGTAGTAGAAGCTGTGATAGTCCAAGTGCTTTCTTTCGAGTCGTAGGAGAACAGGGCATTAAACTCCTTCTGCTCACCATTACCCTTTTCTACCATTGTCCAGTTCTGGCTGTTGTCCGTTGTAGAAACTTGTCCGCTTACGTTCTCAAAGTCAACAGAAGTAGTCTCTACAGGACGGATAACTATGTTCCAATTAACAACCTTATTTTTAAGGTCATTGAGTGCAGTGTTAGGAGCAATAGCGAACGAATATTCAGAGCTATACGGGATTTCTATGCTGTAAACATCTTCGTCCTTTGTGAGGACGTCGCCAACAGTCCAAGCTGCATCCTTTTCTCCTCCAACGAGATAGTAAGAAGAAACGACCGCATTGTCCTTGATTGTAGCTACGACTTCCTTGTTTTCAGGATTGAAGGTGATAGTCACGTCATAATTGCTACTTCTTGGAATGTTCAACTGATAGTCCTCCTCAGGATATGCAACATCCCATGAGTGGTTCTTTACAACCTTGAATTGAATGATTTGTCCTTCTTCTAAGACTTTGCCTTCGTATGTGATGCTGAAAGTACCATCCTCATTCTTGGTCAGGTCGTTATTTGTATTTGTCGGGTCCCATGCCATGCCAAAGAGGGTCGTATTATTACCGGCTACGGTCATGGTATAGATTTCCTCAGTATCCACGGCAATCTCGTTGTTTGTGGGGTCATAGGTGATAGTAATGTTGAATAAGCCCGAAGTACCAGTATTAATTACCCAGTCGTTCTCAGGCCAAGCTGTACTCCAACTACAATTCTTAACGACCCTGAATTTAGGATAGGATTCACTGTTGATAGCAACGTTTTCAAATGTCTTTACATACAAGCCAGTCTTGCTATTCAGAGTCATCGCGTTGTCCATTGACCTCGGGTCCCACGAAACGCCATCACCACAAAGGTCTTCGGTACCAGCAACGATGTAGAGATCAGCGGGGTAGTCGGGCTCAGTCACGTCATTTTCGTCAATCTCAACCTTGATATTCCTAAAATAGAAGTCGACAGCATCAGTCTGAGACAGGTTGAAGGCAATAGTGCGGAAATCATTCTTAAAGCCGCCTTGATTGTCACCTCCATCGCAGGCTGCGTCAACTTTTACGGTTGTGTTAAAAGTTTGCCACTCTGTAGTGAAGTTGACATCACCCGCACAAGCCCAGTGGATATACTGCCCAGGTTCATTGTGGCTCTGAGTTTCTGCCTTTACAGCCGCACTGGCCTTATAATCGAAACTTACTTTGAACTTTTTACCAGCGGCCAACGTCTGCGGTAAACGAATCCAGAACTGGGAATCCCAAGTATCTGAAACCTTAGCAGGGGCATTCACGACGAATTCACCATTGTCATTAATCTTTACGGGCAGGACATTACCGTCGGGATATTCCTTGCTGCGGAAGCAGCGTGCGTCATTATCAATAATTGTGGTCCAAACAGGATCCACAGGCGGAGTAGTAACAATCTCAATAACTTCAACCTTTTTAATATATATGGTACCTACAACATCACCGCCCTGCCACATGACAAAGGCGTTGGAAGAGTCATATTGAAATCCGGGGTGTTCATTGCCGCCATGGAATTCTAAAGTCAGCGTCTGGAAGTCATCATTCTCCGTAAGTGGCACCCAATAGTTTGTCTCTCTGTTACTCCAATCACCAAAGGCAATCCAAACACGTTCATCGCCCGATAAGTCATGATCAATCGTTGCTTTATATTCTATCTTAACTTTGTAGTCATTGCCTTGCACGGTCTGAAAACCCGCACCAATGTGAAGTTGAAGGTCGTAATTATTGGCTTGCTTCTTTCCATTGACGATAACAAGCATGCCATTCTCAATACCGACAGATACATCTGAAGGTGCCCCATTGTAGAAATTAAAGGAAGTTGCTGTTGAATAATCCATCGTGTAGATTGTAGTCTCAGCAGCATTCGCCCCCGTTACTCCCACTAATAGTAGTGCGAGGGTAAGCATTAGTTTTGTAATTTTTTTCATAAGCATGTAATATTTTTATATAATAATTTAGATAGCTTT
>JAEEVT010000039.1 GCA_016291005.1 Prevotella sp.
ACGCTATTACAATACCCTCATAGCTGTCTCTCCCCTGCAAAGTATTGACATCGCCGCTACGGAACAGAGCAAAGCCAGCCTGTTTAGCAACTATATTTACGAAGCTGCATAAACTTAATCGCTCGAGCTTGCTCGCTTGCTACCAACGGGACGCAATAACCCTGCCTTATTGCGCGATAAGGCAGGGTTATTGGAAAATAAGGGTTGGTTATTAATCAATATCTATTCTATGGACACTGGACACTACTGGACAGTAGATAATAAAGAGTTCTCACGCGTACTGCGTATATGCGCGGTACGCGTGAGACGTTTGTCAGAAGCACTGTACACTACTGTCCACTGACCCTTCCTCGGCGGCAGCCTGAATGGCCATCGACTGCTGGGCTGCGTGCATCTCGTCGCCGCTGCGGCACACCACGATATAGCCCCGCACACCGTTATGCTTCACACGACGGAAGCCCAGTTCACCCATGGCACGGCCCAGGTAGACCGCCGACAGCTTCTGCGAAATATTCGCCGATACCACCTGCATGGCACGTGCCACCGACATGAACACACCCGGCTCCGCATCCCTCGGCTGACGGAAATAGAGGCTGGCCAACTCGTATTCCAGACGGGGCGTCTCAAACTGCTGGTTATGACGCGCCAGCCTCAGGATCTCCTCGCGCGAGAACCAGTAACGGAAGCCCTGCTGATAGAGCGCATACGCCTGACTATAGATGCCCTCGTAATTGAACGGATACTCTTGGGGCGGGTCGATGATCTCCACCTCGAACGGCAGCCAGCGACGGTTTCCCGTCGGGTCAGAGAGGAACTGCACATTATTACCTGTAGCACAGAACGAGGCGATATGTTTGCGATGCTCATGAAAATGGGCGTAGGCCGCACGCTCGTCGATGCTCGGCATGGTGATGGCGGCCTTCAGCTGGTTCAGTTCAGAGGGGCGCATGGTGTCCAACTCCTCACAGCAGACGAGACCATACTGCGCCAGTTTCAGGAGGTCATCGCGCCCCATGCGGCTGGCATCGGCTTTCAAATAGACGTAAGCCTGCAGATCCGGCGGCATAAGACATTTGAGCCAGGTCGTCTTATACGAGCCCTGTTCACCTAAGAGCACCAGGACGACATTATTCACGGCGTCACTATCAACCCATCCCGCCACCATGCCTACCAGCCATTTCTTCAGGTACTCCGCAAACAGAAGTTGCTCGTCGGCATCGCCCTTGACGTTCACCGACAGTGACAGACCGAGGATATGATCTTCCTTTCCGTCCCACGGCGGCAGATGCTCCAGGTAATACCTGAACGGATGATACTCCGGCGCGAAGTCCGACTCTATCACGCGATAGATATCCTGTGCCCTCGCGGATTTCTCTTTCGACAACTCCGCCCACAGCGAATTCACGATGCGGTCGCTGACGGGCTGCCAGTCCGTGCCGTCGGTCTCATAGTTCGACGGCAGTTTGCACTCCACCCTACCCGTAATGACATTATACCTCAGGTAAAGTCTTCCTCCCAGGAAGTCCTTAATATCCTCCACTGTGGCATACACCTCCCGCCAGTTCGGTTTGTGTGCCTTCTCACCCTCGGCTGCTTTCTTCTTGCGTTTCTTTTTCGGTTTATCTTCTGATTCTTTCATCGGCAAAAATATATGTTATCACCGCAAAGTTACGCCAAGAAAAGGACACATGCAAGCTTTCGCGCCACGAATTTCCTTCGCGGTGCGAATAAGCAACCAATAGGTTTAAACGGTCACACAAAAAGATTACGGACACGCACTCCTAACGCATCCGCAATCGTATGTAACCGCCATAGCGACGGATCTTTCTCACCGCTGATAAACTTACTCATGGCCTGATAGGATATACCTACACGCTCAGCCAATTGGGTACAAGTTACGTTTTTTCCCACATCACTTTCAGCAGCTGAAGCTGCGACTCATAATTTTTCATTGTTGTTTTATTTATATTGTTAAAAAATTGCCCCACTACCCTACAATAAGAGCAGTGAGGCAAAGGTTTGGTTATTTGTCATTCGCGTTGTCGGACCCTATTCCAGTTCTACGCGGAAGGTGATAGCATTCATCGAAACGATGTATTTACCTGGGGGCAGTTCAGTCAGGACCAGTGCGTAGGTGGTTCCTTTTATATCTTTGTCCAGCCATTCCAGACCAGAGTCCGTCCTGATGTTGATGTGGCTGCCTTCGGGCAGTCCGAAGAAGAGGATCATCTCATCTATATTGCCGGCATTCTTGACCGATGGCGGCATGCCTGCTGTCGAGGTGCCTGGGAGAAGAGCCTTACCTTGCTGTTGGAACGTCACGTCCTGACGCTCATAGGTGACAGTGGTCATCGGTGCCGACACCACCACCTGCCTCGGCTGCAGCTTCACCCTGGGAGAATGCCGCAGATAGACGAGCTGTTGTGTGGCGTCATCCATACGCAGGGTGATACACTTACCGTTACTAGGCAGCGAGTCACGGACGGTAACGGACGAACTGTCCGCCGCTACCGCAGCAGCACTGCCAGCCCTCAACGTGGTCGTTGAGCAAGCCGTCAGAGGCAGGATGCCAAGTATCATGGCCGTCAATAAAATATGCTTCATGTATCTTTACCAATAATATAATGGGTAGTATATGTCGTAACAATATCGATTTCCTCAAATGAGTCAGGGAACCGTCCCATCACTCTATGAACGCGACAGGTATGCTCTTAAAGTGTTCGTCTTCAAAACCCCAGTCGAAGGAGTCTAGGTCTGGGTCGAGTTTGTACTGAGTCACCAACCAGACATTACCCTCACCCTTCTTGGTTCGTTTATAGAGAAGATAGCTAAAATCATCCGCATTATCGTTTCCAATTATTAAATCACTGCCGTTTTTCAATTTTAAATAGATATAAGCACTTACCCGTACCGGGGTATCATCTGTCGGTTTGTGATTTGTTGCAAAAGACATCTTTGCACAATATTTTCCACTCTTTTTAATTGAGTTCATGAAACTAAAGTCCCTGGTCTTGGAGTACGGCTGGGTACCATGAGTATACTGAACATTAACGCGCAAGCCCCAGTCTTTCCAATATTCATTAATTGAAGCAGCATCGCGAAGAGTGAACGGCAATTGTATCTCATAGAAGTAGCGTCCGTCTCCCAATTGCTTGCCTTCAGTCTGATACACATAAGCCCAATCGCCCTCCCCAGATTCTCCCCGATTATCCATAATATAGTATTCAATGCTTGGGTAAGTCTTGGGGATAAGTTGAACCTTGTACTCTGGGTATAGGGTGAGGTCTGATGTTAGGTCAAGGGGACCAGTATGCATGAAATCGCCACTACGATCCAAAACGCCAGGAATTACCCAAAGGCGTCTTTTCTCATCGTTTTCCAAATAAAACATGTACTCCGTATTCCTTTTAACCTTTATGCCATTTATAGATCCCGCCTTGGGGTCGCCAACCCAGGAAGTTTCTCCTGGGTTGATGATTGTTGCTGCCGGCCACCACGAATCAGGATTCTCTTCTGTATAGACGAACAAAACGGGCTGGTCATACTCAGTTACTCTTTTAGGATGTAGACCCAGTTGCGTGTACTTGTATGAGATAGTATGTATATAGTGCAGGTGGCCAGCCGCATCAGTCCATTCTCTTAAAGGATAATTGACGTTCATCTCTGCTTTAGGATGATAAAGCAAAGTATAACCCTTCCAGACATTAAATGGTTTCGCAATAAATTTGAAATCAGACCACCAGCCACCTAACGTCATTTTCGCTCCGAATTCACCAGTTATATTCAATTTAAAGAACTCATCAGAGGTTCCTACAAAATAGTCACCAGCAAGTGTCTTAGACAGTTTTAACGAAGCGTTAAGTGTGACATTAACATACGCCCCTATGCCCACGCCATGCCATTTCCCATTTGGACCTGGGACTTTCTCCCCAAAACCAATGAACCCCTCAACACCACCTTTAAAACCAACTGTACCAAAAACATTCAATGAACCTTCAGTTTTTTGTTTAATCTCTTTAGATAAATCTTTATTCTCTTCTTTTTTCTTCTTGTCTTTTATCGTATAGGTTATAGTCCGGCTCTTATTTTTCCAATAAGTAAAGTTGATTTCTCCATACAATCCTAGGTCAAATTCTAAAATTGGCTTAACCTGAAAGAGAAGACTAAAAGGAATCGGTTTTGGTAAGGCAACTGCATACCATGCTCCATATTCCATTATGTCCCCTCCTGGCCTTAATTTCTCATTATATTCTTTATAATGCATTTTATCACCAACCCACTTTTTAATGTCTTTCATTTTAATACTGACTTTTGAGTCTTCATTCTCAAAGAGGTTGTGACCTACAACACCGCTTATCTTTATTCCGCTTGTCGTAGTTGTTTCGGTATATTCACTTTTATTTCTTACCCTTATTTCTTTTTTCATGTGAGTCATTTCGGTAGAATAAATATTTATCTCTGCCGTATTAATCCAGCCCTTTGATAGCTTAGTTAGTGTTTCTGTGAGAATCGAGTTGCTACCACCCCCAAAATGACCTACTAAGATATCTACTGTTTTTGTCGTATCCTGATCTATGTCTTCTTTCCATTTCGCCTCGTCTTCTCTTGTCTTTTTCTTTGGGTTTTCAACGGCATTATACATGGCCCAGTCTACGATATACGTCTGCACACCACCGTCTTCAGTTGAGCGTGTAACCCGCTGTTGTACTTTGGCAGCCTGCACGGAGTCTTTCTTCAGATCCTCAGGCTTGCTAGTGAAAATATCGGCATCGAAGTCGAGATCAAAGTCTTCGTAGATGTCGTCCAGATTTGCATGTGTGGTAACGACCTTGATAAGCCCTGCCTCCTTTTCCACACTGAGCACGCGGCCCATGAGTCCTGTGGGAAACTTATTACAACAACAGGACACCACCTGCCCACCGACCTTTGGCAACCACTCTTCTGGAGTATTGTCAAGGAAGTAAAGAACACTATCGTTATCCACCTGAACAATATACGACTGTATGGTATCAGTAAGCGAACGTGTGGTTGGCTTATACTGGTAGGTCAGAGTAAAAAAATCATTAGTTACAGTTTCGGGTTCCTCGTAGCCTTTTTTCTCCTCGGTCATCTCCCACTCTTCCATAGAAAGTGTGCATCCTGACAAAAGGAATGCCAGGATGGTGAGCAGTGTGTAGATAGCTGATTTTTTCATATCGTTGAAGGGATTGTTGTTGTCTTATAGGGATAGTTGATAAAGATTGGTGAGTGTGCCGTGGGCCTCACCATCGTATTCGAGCGTCTGCGGGAACTCCTCATAGAGCAGTTCCTGACGGTTGTAAACGCGGAAAGTGACGGTCTCCATGATACCATTGGGGTCGTAATAGCTGATGTCGCTGCCAATGCGGAAGCGCACGTATGCCTGCCCCTGCCACTCCATGAGCTCTCCGGCTCCGCGCATCTCATCGTTGACGAAGGCCCCGAGTATCATCGTCATTGGGTCAAAGGGCTGTCCATGTACGGTAACCTTGGCATAAACCATCATCTCGTAAGGATATTCCGCATCGGTCATCTCCCAGCGCCTCATGACGTAGACCAAACAACTGTCTTCCATCAGGCCGTCAGTGGAGAGAGCTCTCACCATAGACGTTCCGGGACTGAGGGCATTGAACATATTCTCTCCTACGCTGAGCACGCTGTCGGCACTTGATGTCCATAGTACGCCGATGTTGCTCTCGTCATCAGGGGTGAAGGCCGGATGCAGTTCCAACTGGTCGCCCACCATGAGGTAGGCAGTATGGCGGTCGAGCTGCATCGCTTTTGGCAATGAGTCGTTGCTGTCGATGTCTAAAAGACCGCATGACGCGTTGAGCATGGCGGTCAGGATAAGCAACGTGACGGTTCCGGTCTTGTGTTTCATTTCTTGTCGGGTGCTTTAATGGTTACAACATTCGAAGGTTCGCTTTCGCGGCCGTCCTTCATCTGAATCATGATGTAGTACTGCGCCGTCTCACCCGGTCTGAGCAGATGGTCAGAGAAGTCCCGGTCGGTGGGCTTGGCAGAGAGCAGGAATTTGAATCGGTCTTCATCGGCACCCTTTCGCCAGATGCAGAAGTACCAGTCGTTGTCCTCCGGCAATTTGTCGACCTCCCACGCTAGACGTGTAGTGTGGTTATTCTCGTGGTAGCTTGCATAGAGCTTAATAGGCGTCTTAATGATGGTCTCTCCGAGGAAGCGCGTACAAAACTGTAAGCTGAGTCCGCTGCTGATGCCGCTATAGTTGAACGACTCTATGGCGTAGACATATTCCTCACTTCTGTTAGCCTTCGGTACATCCAGGATGTCAATATAGTTGTTGGCAGCCTTCACGGAGTCGGCATCACAGCGTCGCAGCAGTGTCCACTCCTTCTGGCTCTCCAGTCGTCTGAGCACATGATGATAGGCCAACAGGGCATCACTGCCAGCTATCCATCGCATGAAGATGCCTTTGGTGTCGACATGCGTAGAGTCGATATGGGCCGGCGTGGGCGGCACGTTGCTGGGTCTGATCACCTGTATCGTGTCGGAGAAGGGTCCGATGTTGCTGGCATAGTCGACGGCACGAACCATATAATAGATATATTTTTGGTTCACGGTCATGTCGACACTGTCAACGAAACAGGTGTCACGCACGCTGGCATTCTTTGTGGCCATGAAGGTATGGGTGGTGTCGTTGGCGTAGATTACCTCATAGTAATTGACATCATCGTCGAGCCGATCCCAAGTGAGGGTGATGGTGCCGTCATCGGCATTGGTCGTAGCCTTCAGGCCTGTTGGTGCCTTTGGCGGGCGCATATCGCTGACACGAAGCAGCTGCGGCATACTGTATCCCACATTATGGGCTGTGTCGTAGGCCGCTATGAGCACGCGACCGGTAGAGACATTAGTGACGTCTACACGACAGACTGTATCACTGGGTGCAGACATCTTCTCGGTCAATGGTCGCCACTCGCCCTCGGTATCGCGTTCATGGTAGTAGAGCGGCCGACAACCTATGTAGTCAGCCTCCATCGTATCCTTGCGGAAATGAATCTCCGCCCAGATCTCTGCAGTAGGGTCATCCTCATTGGGGCGGATAATATTGATCCACGTTATCTGTGGTGCCGACGGTGGCATGAGGTCGCCTACCTTGACGGTATGGGTTGATGTATTTTCCGTCAGTTCGCCGAAGGAGTCATGAGCCAGGATGCGGTATTCGTAGGTACCGGGATGCGGCACATTGTCGACATAGGCACAAACATCGTTGTCGATGGCATCGATCATCGTGATATAGGGCTTCTGGTTGATACGCTGCCATTTCTGGGATCCCGCTTCACGGCGCTCAATCTCATAAGAGGAATAGATACCCTCAGGCCAGATAAGGTAGACATTGTTAGGTGCCGTCACCGAGTCGGTGATTCCGGCGTCAAACTGTTCGGGATAGTAACCGATGTTCTTCATATTGTTGATGATGGCGGGATTGAGGATGACGTGCATCGTCGTGTCTATCTCCGACGGCGTCACGATATAATCGTAGACAGCGTCTTTTTTCACGTTACGGTCCACAAAGCGCATAGCCATGTGATTGGCCACGTCAGGTCGCCACTCACTGGCAAGCAAGGCATATCCCAACAACATCATCTGATCCTCATAGAGGTCGTAGAGCGACCCCACTTCGCCCGTCTGTCCCCGCGTATTAACGAGGTCGGGGCGTTCCTGGTTGTAGATGCTGCCGATACCCATCATGGCCACGGAGTCAGTCTCGGGATATAGTTTCAGACACTGCTCCAAAGGAGTTGGTCGCAGACGTGTGGCCAGCGTGTCAGTTTGGCCGGTGCGGTGGTCTGTGCGAAGAATATCGACACCGATACGGTTCAGGTAGCGCCAACCCACATAGTCGGGTGCCGACCATCGTAGCACAATGCTGTCGCCATAGCTGCGAGCCAGCATTTTGATCAGCGGAAGCTGTTCCATGCCCTGACGGGCAGCATATTCTCGGCTATGGGCTGCGGTATCGCGTATTTCGCCAGGCAGATAGCGGGGGACGAAGGTGTCTGTCTCCACCGTATCGCTGACCTGCATGACTGGATAAAGCCTGTAAGCCCGCATTCCCTGAAAGGGCATGGCCCACACCGCCACACCAATATAGGCTGCGGCAGCAAGAGCGAATGTCTTTATAATATTTTTCTTGTTCATATTTCAATTAATTTATTTCCCTCTCCTATTAACACTAGAACCTCTGGGTACGGATTTACTTAACACCGTTGAACTTGTTAGTTTCGAAGCAGGCGTTCTACTTGAAGTTGTGCTTGAAGTAGTGCTCGAAGTAGATGTTCTGCTTGAAGTGGTACTCGAAGTGGAACTCTTATCATTAGTATTTGCTTTCGCATTGGAAAGACTACTCATAGTAGAGGTAGAAACGGCAGAGACTTCTTCATACTTGTCTACATAACCTGTCATCTTGGTGAGGGGCTCCGCGATATTAAAGGTCTGCATGGCATCGCCGCCATTCACAAGGGTACCACTGACATTGGTATTGATTACCGTGTAATTGCAATCTTTGAAATTATAGGCATTCACACGGTAGATGGTAAAGTTGGCATTCGTCATGCGACGCATAACCTTCTTGTTGACGGCAAATTTATCCCTACTTGGATGTACGTCATTGGTACAAGCATTACCATCCAAAGAGTTTCTTCCCACCATACCACTAAACACATATTCAGAAATATTCTGGTGTCCACGCTGCTCATTCCACCCGTCTTTCTTACACTGGTTTGCATAGCCCGCAAGGGTATGCCACAAGACAATCTTCCTACGCATATCGGATTTGTTCTCAAAGCAACTACCAAATATAATGGGGAACTGATAACAGGGCACCTGCAGACGCACATCATTATAATTCGTGTAGATGTACTGTCCCCGATGATTATTATACCATGAATCCACCTGATTGAACTTTGTGGTATTCTTTTTGTATGCGGCATCAATATTATCTATTTCGTCGGCAGCCTTCTGGATGGCATCACAGAATTTTTCCGCAGCATAGTAGACGCCCGACATATCCTTGATATAATCCTGCACCTGCTTGCTGTGGTCTGAATTTGGATAGAATGTGGCGGCACGATACTGTCCTGTCAGGGCATAGCTGTACTGGGTGTCATCTATCAGTGGCAATGGATACTGGGTGATGTTCTTCCATTGCGAACGATCGTAGATGGAGAGCGCCTTAATGGTATTATAGCCATTGTAGATGTTGTAGTTGTACTGTTGTGCGCCTAACTTACCCTCGTAGACGCCTCCCTTATCGGTATAGATCAGGGACTGGGCCGTGATGACGTTGACATCGACACGGTCGGCTGTGAACTCCCATCCGCCTGGGAAGGCAAAGTTACTGAGATATGATATATAGAGATAGGGATCGTAGACCTTGTAGTTATAACCTTCGAGCTGGTATTGGTCATGAGCAATCTTGTAGTCGCTATAGCGAGACGGTGTCTTAGCAAAGGTCACACTATTGATGCGACAGCCCACGAACGGCTTCTCGTACTGATAAGTCGTGTTGGCTTGCCAGGTATTGTCGACAGGATAAACTATCATGTTCGCCAGTTCTTTTGTAGCGATCGATACCGTGCCAGTTTTTTCGTTTGTTTTTGAATATTGGTAGATCAGCTTCAACCGATAAGTATTCTTGACAGTAAATCCCGTCAGGGCTGAGGTAGGTTGCATGTTACAAGTTGAATCGGTAACAAGCCATTTGTTGTCGACCTCACACACCTTTGTGCCATTCTTCCAAGTGCCATCTGATTTCTTGGTCACTTTATAGAGCTGCCATTTCAATGTACCTGCCTTAAATGCCTTGTCCTTCAGGTTGGTGGTCAGGGCAAAAGTGGGATATTGCAGATCTTTCTTATGGATATTCCGCTTTTCACCATCCTTAATCTTGTTGTGTGCCGAAGGATAGGCAATGGCGATATAGTCCTGCAGTTCAGGGATATCAGGGATTGCCATCCTGCCCGTTGTTGCAAAATAGTAAGTCTTGGTCTGGCTCCATGCCTTGTTCTCATACTTCTTCTTTTGTTCATTGAACGTAACGGGATCCACCTCCACACCCTTCTGTATCTCTTTGGCATTAGCAGACACCACCAGCCTATAATAGCGATTGGGATTCAACTGCGTGATATCGAGATAGGTGTTGTGACGGTCGCTGGCCTTGATATTAAAAATCTTTTTATTCTTTTGGTTATAATTCCGGTCACTCAGTTCGCGACTGCTCGGAATCCTTGTATACTCATAAAGGGTAATCTGACCCGTGAAGTTCGGACGGAAGACGAAGGTGCGGCTGGCTTCCATTTCCAGGGCGTCCACATTGTCACCGTCATAATTTTTCTTCAGCTTCGCCAGCTCGGTCTCGTCAAGCACACGGAAGGATTCGTTCAGCGGTGCCTCGGTATGCAGTACGGGTCGTGTAAGCAAGTTGGGACTGATCTTATTCTTGTCGTCCCATCCCCGTTCCTGGGTATCCTCACCGATGCTCAGGTCGCCAAACAACTGAAAGTTGTCGAGGGCGTTACCCATGAATACATCACAGTCCTTACCCACAGAGAAACGGTAATTCTTGTCGATGTCGATGATACCTCCGAGAGCCTTCAACTTGACACGTGCCTGACCGTCAAAGTGAGAGGGTTTGGGTCCTTGCATACGGAAAACGCCGCCTATACCTGCATCGAGCACGTCGAAGTCCTTTTTCCAGAAACCCAGATTGATTCTGACACCGAACTTAGCATAAAGGTAGGCATAAAGCTGTCCATAGCCATACCATCCGTGATAGCCAGGAGATCCTGATATGTTCACACAGGTGGCATTGGCCGGCAACTTGATGAGCGCGATGTCGAAACCAGCTGTGATGCCGGCATTCAGATAGAACACGGCGAGGTCTACATCGAAGTAGCCATATACCTGTGCACCGAACATCAAACCGCCACCGTTTGCCGTAGCAGCTTCGTTAAACTCCTTGAGCGAGTTCTCACGGGCATTGTTGGCCTTGCTCACGTCAGCACTCTCAATTCCCTTGCTATTGCTGCCATTAAGGAACGAACTGATCTTATCCGGTATGGGAGGCAGTTTGCCGCCATCAGGCAGTTCATTACCCACACAGACATAGCCGTTGGCACCGATATCACACTTTACAATACCCGCATTTATCTTCAAGTAGGTAAACTGGCATCGATTATCAAAATTCGGCTCGCCGAGATAGACGTGCCATTTCGCCTTGTTGAGCTGTTTGCCTTTTTCCTTGAAAGCGATACGGAATTGGACGCTGATTTTTGCACCTGCACTGGCACTCAGGCTCTCGCCCGACTTTGGAGCATTGGTCTCCACTTTCTTATTGGTGTCTTTTTCATCCAACTTACCCGCTAGTCCGTCCTCTGCCGAATGTTTAGTAATACCCGAATATGCACTATTCAGTTGTTTTTTATAGTTTTCCAGTTTGTCTGTAATGCCGGCGAATTTGTCGCCACCAAGTTTGCTGAGATCGGCAGTAGCATCCACTGTCACATCAATACATAAGTACTGGTCTTTATCGTCATGCTGATAGAGCACGTTGGCCTTGGCATGAATCATACTGACGGCATCGACGGTTCCCTCCATAAGGAAGGTGCTCAGACGTTTTTTGTCGCGGTCGTAGACCACAGTCACCTCAAACTCACCCTTCAGCACGTCTTCAGCACTTTGAAGTGAGACTCCCAATCCGGCAATGACACCAATCAGTCCCTTCTGCGGGATGGCAGAGGTGACGTCCTGGGCGTCTCTCTTGCAATTGAAGTAGAAACCTGCTGTAATCTTGTGTATCTGAGCTGGGGTGACGGGAATACCCGACTTACCACCTGCTGTGGCATAGAACCATCCATAGGTGAAATTATTGTTACTGCTTTTATCCTTGAAGTAGCCACCGTTAGCATCGATATAAAAGAGGTCGCCGGGCATGTGGAAGGTGAGGTTGCCCTTATATCCCTCACGGTTGTTATTACCCTTCTCGACGATGAGATGTCCTTCCAGCTTCATGCCGGCAAACTCGTACTTGATGCCAGCCTCCTCAAAATCGATATCCTTGTATTTGAGGTCTAGGTCGCTCCAGTCATTCCAGCTCTTGGGCAGGGTGACATCCGAAAGGATGGTAAACCCGGCAGTGGCACTGAGATTAATGCCGCTGACCAGTCCGACGGTACCCACCACCGTCGCCTTCAACTGCTTATTTTCATACCCGAACTCATATCGGTCGACAGAGAAGGAGAACGGACCGAGCTTCTTGGCTGCCGAGGCCACCGACCACTTACCGGTATTGAACCATAGCTTACCTGACTCACTGATGTCAAACTCCTTGCCACTGATAAAAGTATAACCTTTGGTCGTAGCATTGCGGGCATTCTGCTGCAAAGTTTTCTCATATTTCGACTCCCATGAACTGGGACAGTTGGCCACTCGCATGCCGCAGAAATGCACATCGGGCAGGTTCACTTTCAAGTGACCGCCGATGGTGATGTCGAACTTTCCGCCCAGCATCAGCTCCACCTTCGTATCAAGTTTTCCTTTGGCATCGGGCGTGGACTCAAGAAGGAAGTAGGTCTGGTCTTTATCAAAAACCGTCTTAGCAAGCCAGAAGTCGAGACTGAGGTTTTTCACCTGCTGTGTCTTGAAAACATAGGCATACTGTCCCTCCTTAGCTCCCGCGCTGAGGAGTTTCATAATACGACACTCATAGCCTATCTCGCCATCGAGCAGCGGCACATCGAACTTGCCGCTGAACTTGCAGTTGTTGAATTCGCTCTGCAAGAAGGATAATGAGATTTTGTCGAGGGAGAAGGTCCATCCTCCCGCCTTACCTGTCTTGGCACTGAAGGCATTCGTGACATTGGCCTCGAGCGAGCAACCGCTCTTGTCGATGAACATATTGTTAACCGACACTTCGAGCTGGCGGTCCTCGCTGTCACCGAGCTGTAAGGCCTTGGGGAATCGCAGACCGATTTCCTTGATGAAGAGTCCTTGCCAGTCTGCATTGTCGTCAACGGCATAGTAGTTACCTTCTCTATCCTGAACCACACCCGTAAGGCCAGCCTTTTTCTTGTCATAGTTCTTGGGGAATTTGGCAGCCTTCATCTTGTCGGAGTTGCGATAGGAACTATGGTCATAGACGAGGTCGGAGGCGGTAAAGGTCCATCCTGGCAGAGCTGACACCTGGAAGGGGTCGATAGTGATATCATCCACCATCCAGTCATCCCAGCTGGCAATGCTGGTTCGGATATTCAGGATGGGCTGTTCCTGTGTGGGGCTGCCATTGTTGTCCTTTACCAATCCTGGAATCTTCATGTCGATATCGATACCCAGGATCTCGAAAGAGTCGTCGTGCCAAGCAATGTAGGTGCCGTTCTCCGGGGTAATGACATCCTTCGGCGCCTTGAAGGTCAACTCGTAGGAAGACTTCGGGTCGTTAATGGTGAAGTCGGAGAGCAGAGCAATGGTTCCCGACTCGGGCAAAAAACGGTTAGGAGAGATACAGAGCCTCGGTGCACCGAGCACGAGGATGTCATTCTTAGTATAATCTGTATTAGGCAGGGTAAACTCTCCCAGCACATCCATCGTGGCGTGGGTAGCCGCGAACTTCATGCTTACAATCTGTATGTCTACAGGCGACTTGTTGATCTCCTTGGGTAACTTCACTGGCATATAGAGGTTGGAAACCTCGCCTTTGAGCAGGGCATCGTAGACAGCATTACCCAACGTGACGTATTCGTAGTATTTCTTCAAGTCGATGCGTTTGGCTATGTCCTTCACCTTGTCGGTAGCACCTGACTGCAGCTCGCTGGCATAGGGAATACCCGTGTCACTGATGAGGTTGTCGATGCCCCAGTCAGAGAAGAGCTTATCCACCGCTTCCATGTTACTGGCGGGATTGTTGCTGTAACTGGTGGCCGTTCCGTCGATGACAATGTTGTCGGTATTGATTTTCAGGTTGTCGAACTTCACGCAGACATGGGTTTTGAAGCCCAGGGGTTCCCAGAGCACATGACCTTTACCCTGCCAAGTATCAGCCGCCTTACCCGGTTTAATCTCGTCAATGGTAAGTTCATATTCGCCAATACCTACCTTGCGGCCTTTCAGGTCAGAAGCCGAGAGCTTGGTAGGCGTGGTATTGGTGATGTCAACCATATTGGAGCACTGGAAGTATTTCTTCGTGAGCAGCTCCACGAGGGCAAAGTCCTTGATGTGGGTACTGTCGCCGGTGAAAGCGACTGATGAACCTTGGATAACAATGGGTTTGATACGGAGCACAAGATAGGAACCATTCTCCACCTTTTCTTGAATGGACTCCCATGGAATGCTATCCTCAAGCTCTGAGACGCGCTTCGTATAGATAGGTTCCGTGGCTAAGGCTGCATCAAGGTCAGCCACTTTCTCGCCACAGTAGAGTTGTACATCGTAAGCAAACTTAATAGAATAAGGATCTTTTCCTTCGCCACCCCGGAATAGAGGTTCTATCCATTCCGTCTTAATGCTAGCACCCATGAACGACTTGCGGCAACCGTCTTCGAGTCCGAACGCGGGAATGGTAATTCTTGGCAGAGAGAATGAGTAGAGAGAGTCTTCCGAAATGAGTCCGCTCAAGTCAGCGTCTCCCCATTCGAAAGAGTCTTCCGGAATGTTTTCGTCATCATCTTTTTTATTGTCGTCTTTTTTGTCCTTCTTGTCATCATCCTTCTTGTCGTCGTCTTTTTTGCCCTTCATGTCATCTGTTTTGATCTTGAAGAGACGATAAGTCGACTTACCTTCATTTTCCAACATGACATAGTTTAGCACATTGGAGGAAGCATTAGAAGCAGTGACCTGTGCGGCATAAGTACGGTCAGTATGGAAGGAAGAGGTGATGACCGACGTCGGTATAAGACATTGCGCAACCAAAAGGCTGTTAACCTCATATACCGTTGGGTTGTGCTCTATGGCATAGTCGGGTTGCTGGTTGGGCAACACCTCCACCACCTTAAACTTGTATTTAAAGGTCGAGGCGGCCGGGTTACAAGCAATTACCGGTGCAGTCCATGTGAACAAGGGTGTGAGTGCATCTACCTCGGCCACGCTGTTGTCAACGATGTCGAGGGTGGCAGGCGTGGGCGACAGGAACTGTGGTGCCTGCGCTTTGTAACAGACAGTAAAGTGCGCAATGCCACTGGCGGGGCTGCTCACCACAACGGGAGCGGCCAACTGCGGCGAAGCCCAGCGGTAGGCGGTGAGGATGGCCTCATAATCGCCCTCAGGCAACAGACCAAAGGAGCCATTGACATAGTCATCAAAGAGTCCTTCGGTGATGGAGACCTCACTCGACGGCACATGGTTGAAGAGTGTCTTCACCTCCATCATAGTGAGTTGTCGCGTGCCGTTGGCAGGGATGGAGAACGGCTTCTGCGGCTGTCGGCGCGGCGGTGTGGTAACACTCAGTCCCGATACGGGCATGACCTGTCGGAGCTGCAGAGCCAGATAGACATCCTGCTGCTGCGCCGACGTATTGGTCAACGTGACGTTGAAGTACTTACCGGGGTCGTTGATGTAGAGCAGCACCTGTGGCGGCAATACATTCTGCACAGGTGTCACATTCACCATCACCTCCTGCGCCATCATGCGGGCTGTGAATAGTGAACAGTGAATAGTGATAAGTAATATCACCATCATCATCCGCCGGGCGGTCTCATGTATGTTGCGTTTCATTGCTATCATATTTATGTTATGTTATTCCACTTTCTTCTCTCCTTTCCTCTTGATCTGCAACAGACTGAAGGTATAGGCGTAGTTGAGCGAACAGGTAATATCGGTGCAGTCGAGGTTAGAGCGTGTGTTCGTAATGTTCACGTCGCCATATTTGTTGAAGCTGGCACTAGCAGAGAAGTTGTGCACCTGCTTGAGGGTGTAACCCACGGAGAAGTTGCCACCAATGGAGAGGTTCTTAGACTGGCGCTCCACCTCATTGTAGCAGAGTGACAAGGCAGCATCGACATGCAGATTCTTTTCTTCCAGGAACGAACGTCCTACGGAAAGCGTTCCCACCTCACTGCGATAACGGCTGCGGTAACCTTTGGTATCCTGATGTGAGAGCGAGAGACTGAAGTCCGTTTCCCATGGTTTCACACCCAGCACATAGTTCAGTCCGAGGGCTCGGGTGGTGATGTTGCTGTGGTTGATTGACTCGGTGATGGTGTTACGATCCTTGTTGGTAGTATAGTTGGCCGTCAGCGAGATGCTATGCGAGAAGTCGCCGGCATCGGTCATATAAGTCGGTGTGACCGAGAAACTGCTGAGCTGGCGATCCACCCTGGTACTATCGCTGACGCGGATAGTGCCATCGCTCTGTTTCTGCGTATAGCCATTGAAAGCGGCACTCAGGTTAAAGTGGTTGCCAAAGCGTGAGGAGGCCATAGCATTGTAGACATAGCCTGACGTGGTATAGAGCTGCTTATCGGTAAGGTTATCGCGCTGTGCTGAGAAGGTTCCCGACAGCGACACCTTGTTCATCAGCATCGTCGACATCATGACACCCAGGCTGTGGTAGTTATTCGACATATAATAGGTACCCAGGCTGGTGTAGTCGGGTTGTATCATGCGGTAGCATACACTGGCGTTGATAATCTTCGGCAACGAGAGATTAAGGGTAACATCGCCAGCGAAGCGCATCAGTGTCGAGTAGCGCACATCGAACACCTTATCCCATCGTGCAGCCTTGCTGTCATCGATTTTCTCCGCCCGTTTGTCGGTACTGAACACCGACGAAGCCACATTGGCCGTGAGCGATACCCATCTGACTGGGGTAACACATCCTTTCAGACCCACCACAATGTTCTCCTGTGGGGAAATGACATCGCGCCAAGCCTCGTTGACCGTGTTCATACAGTCGTAGGCACGCAACAGGTATAGATCGAGATAATTGCCACCACTGCCATAGCCGACCTTGAATCCCCAGCCCATACGGCGGTATTGTGGACGACGTGCTGCCGGATCGGTGGGGTCATCATTGATGGCACTGCGCAACTTACCATAGAAGGCGCCCACCCGGAACTTCTTGTCGTTGTACTCGAGTCCGACACCACTCCACGACATGTTGAGCACATAGGAGGAGAAGGCCATCGACGATTGTCCGATATGACCCGTCCACTGTTTGTAGGTCGGTGTGAGATTGAACGAGAACTGGGGGTAGCTGAAGCGCGTGTTATCGTTGGTATAGTAGAAAGAGAACGGCATGCTGATGCCATAAAGACTGATATTCAGGTTGGCGTAGATGCTGTTGCTCAGCGGTGAGGCATAGCCGTCGCCGACCGATGAATAGTGATAGGTATTAGCCGTACCCACCGTTCCGGTCATGATCAGTGGGTCGCTCTTCGCTATAGACGCAATATCCTGCGCCGCAACGGGACTGAATGACAACAGATAAATGACAAATGAGAAAGCCATTACCATTGTCAGTCGCTTATTATTGGCAGTGTTGTGCATAGTCATTCGTCATTTGGTCATTTTTATGGTCTTCACGCACTTGCCGTCGCTGGCAGTAACAATATATGTTCCTGCAGGAAGATGTTCGACGGAGGTGTTTGCACTATGGGAAGTGAGCACCGTATAGCCTGCCATGTTCTTCACACTGACCAGCAACTGATCTGGTGCGCCATTCACCAGGATATGGCAATTCTGGTAGCAGAGCGCCAGTGTGCTTTCTGAACGCGGGGAGACTATGGCGGTGGAAGGAGTCACCAAGGTCACAGGCTTGCGGAGCGAACCTGCCTTCTCAGCAAAGTTCAGGGCAGTCTCGATATCGCTATAGGTATCGGTGGTGGCATCGTAGAGCTTGAAACAAACCTGCTCGCCGGATGCTCCAGCCACAGAGATGAAGAAATGCTCGCCATCGACAGCTTCACCATGGCCTCTGCACTCATCACCTACAAAGGCACCGATGCTATATCGCTCCAGATCGGCAACACCATTGAGCGTGGCCACAACAGGCATGCTTTGGGCATAGTTGTTGGCCTGATAGTTCCATTGCGTGGGGCGTGCAGCCATGGTAATGGTTTCCTGCGGCATGTAATAGTCACCCCAGTTAAGGCTGATGGGCTCGCTGGATGAGTTGTAGTAAATAAAGCCTTTGCCTGCCTGGAACACATCCACACTACCTATCCAGTGTAAGCCGTTGAACTCAAGAAAAGCATCGTGACCAATCAACAAGTCACCTTCTGAAGCATTGGCAGAGAGAAATTCGTTGAGTGTGGCCAGCGTATGGTTCTGCTCATGGGGATAGGCAATCCAGTTATAGCCAGGCTTCATCATCGGCACAAGTGCCATCGTTGCAGCTCCGTCAACAGCCGTACCGAGGTTGAACACCAAAGCGCCGCCATTATCAGAAGTCTGGCCGCATTTCACCTTATAGGCACCTTCAGCCAGGGAGAGCTGCGTGATATCGCCGAAAAATCCTTTTTGGGGGTCATTGTAGAGGCTGCCTTTCTGCGAACGTATCTCAATGATATTATTCAACAGGGGCAGGAAACTGCCATTGCCTGAGGTGAGGGCGAAGGACTGCGGCATGAAGATGGAAATCCAATCCCATCCGTTCTCCAAAGCCACCTCTGCGGGAATGATAAGCTTGCCCTTGTCAGTGCCCTGATCGGAGAACATCGGTTTGCCATCGTATGTGACATAATAGTCATATTCCCCCACCGCCATGCCACGCAGCGTCCACTCCAGTCCCTTACCAGTAGCGGAGGCTGCTGTCCAGCCGTGAGGGCCGTCGGCAATGACGATGCTGACCTTTCCCGGAGCCACCGCCGTCTGTCCGGCGTTAGTGTGAGTGAGGGTGAGGGCAACATCGTGGAGTCTGGAAAGGGTGACAGTGGCAGGAAAGGTGATGATGGCGTTGTCATAATTGGCTATTGTCGACAGAACGACATGATCGGAAGACGGTGTACCATAGGAATCCTGCCCCCATGTCACGGAACGGCTGCTGTACAGAGTCAGCTCCACATCATATTCTTTATCATAGAGGAGGAAGCTGACAGGTTTTCCTTCGTCGTTGATGCTGCCGTAGTTACCGTAGACCTCTATCTGCATCCAAGGTGCAGAGCCATCAATGACCTCAGCCACACCGCGGCAAGTGCCATCAATGAACGCCCCTACAACATAGCGTTGTTCCACCTCTGACAATGGTACGCTGACGCCGTCAACCATCAAGTCGGCAAAGACCACCATACGGTCTTGTGCACCGATGCGACTGTCAGGCTGCCACTGCCAGGGGTTGTCGCTTTGCGCGACAACCACCATGGTCAGGCATATAAAAGGGATTATGGTCAGTAATCTCTTCATGAGAAGCAGTATTGATTCTCGTTCTGGTAGTTACTGAACGCTATTACTTCATCACCTTACGGAAGGTGCCGTCGGCCATGCGCTTCAGGCTCACGCCCTTGCTGCTGCCATCCACCTTGCGTCCGCTCAGGTCGTAGCTTTCCGTGGCGCCGGCATTCTCCTGACGGACCACGCTGATGCCGGTGGCGAACTCATGCGAAGTCATCGTCATCGGGTTGCTCAGCGAACCGACACGGGTCTGTGACTTCACGGTCTGGTCGATGTCGAAGTACTCGCCCGTCATCTCGTTGTAGAGACGGAAGTTGACCTGCTCGCCACTCTCACCATGGACGGTGATGAAGGCATGCCCGTTGATGAAGCTGCCCTCGCCGCGGCACTCACCGTCGACGAATGCACCGATGGTGTAGTGGTCGGCATCCTCCAGCTGCGGCATCTCTGCCACGATGGTCATGTTGCTGGCAAAACGGCTGTGGTCGTACTCCCATACGCCGGTCATCGGAGCACGGTTACGGGCACTTGCCGACTCGTTGCCCTGACCCAGGGCACCCTCGTTACCAGTACTTGTCAGCGTGACGGCCGATGTTCCTGGGTTGTAGACCAGATAACCCTCTCCAGCCTTGAGCAGACTCAGCGAGCCTTCCCAGGCCGTACCATTATACTCTATCGAGCCGTCAGCCTTCGACACGATGATCATGCCGTTCACGACACCTGTGGAAGAGAGGGCGGTAGAGAAGCGGTGATTGTAGAGGAAGGGCGAGCCAACCCAGTTCCAACCGGGCTGCAACTGCCACTGCAGGGTTTTGGTAATCGGTGTCTCACCGTCAGCACCCTCGAGGTAGCTTGTGGCGGCGGCACTCATCTTGGCCTTGTACATCTGACCCTCGGCGAGCGTATTGTCCAGCATGGAACCTACGATACCCCACGAAGGATCGTTGAAGAGCAGCTGCGTATAGGTACGTGCCTCAACGAGGTTGGTGGTGAAGAAGGTCTTCATGGCGTCGGCGGTGCTGATAGCTCCGAAAGGATTGCTCTTCCACTGCCAGCCGCTAGCCAGACTTACCACAGCAGGCACGGAGAACTGCTTCGTACCGAAGCTGGCGTCACCTTTCTTCACGTTGAAGGTGTACTTACCGGGTAGGGCTCCGGTGTAGTCGTAGGTAAGCCCTGCCGTCGTGAGAGCCGGAGAGAATGTCATCACTGTCCATCCCGTGTAGCTGTTGTCATCCTGGAGACTCATGGTGTAGTCGCTGATATCATACACAGCACTGGAGGGGTTCGGTTGCAAGGTGATGGTTCCCTTTGTTGGATCGGTCGCATCAGGCGTAACTGTGATGTCGAAGCCCAGCAGGCCGGCAGAGATGGTCACCGTGAAGGTAACGGTCTTCGTAGCGTTCGTGATCGTCGACTCATCACCATAGTAATTGCTGTAGTCGGGATAGGTCAGTGTGGCGGTCACCGTATGCTCGCCGGGATCCAGCGACAGAGCGAGGTCGCCGTCCTCTGTCGAGATGTCACCACGTCCACCTACTCCTGCATAGTAATGCAGGTCAAGCCATGGGCCCGGTGCAGTAAATGTGATATTGGGGCCTGTGCCGGTAGGACCATAGGTCACGTTGTTGATGATGCCCTGCTGCACGGTGCTAGCAGACATCGTAGAGGTGAAGGCCACACCGTCTTTCACCTTTGCCAGGGTCGTAGCCCAGTTGTCGATGGATACGGGAACATCAAAGGCGAAATTACTGCCGTTGAGGCCAGTAGGTGTGACACGGAGGTTGATGGACGTTGCCGTAGCGGGGGCACTGTTGACAACGATGGATTTATCGCTGATGGTGAAATACTGGCTATTGGCAGCATCTGGCACAGTGATGGTGTATTCTTGTCCTGCGTCACTTGGAAGAATCGTGACGCGGCTGGCGATGCGGTTGTAGATATCATCTCCCACGTTACATTTAAAATTGACTACGGCGCTAGGAGAATCCCAATTGAGGGAGGCGCTTGTTACCGGTGTGACAATTTCCACGGTAATCCACGCATCACCGGCTGGATAGGTTTCCACACCGTCTACATAAATATATGGACGGATACGCGTCGTACCGACCTTGATGGGCTCCCATCCATCCATCGTGGTGATATATTCAGAAGACTCTATCTCCCATTCAACGCCATTAACAGAATTGGCGGGATCGAGGCTGTAGGACTTCGTAGAGAGTTTGTTCTGCATGAACTTGGTGAGATTATCTTTGTCGCCCTTGTTCACCTGGAAGCTTGTAGTGGCGATGTTGACGGCCGTGGCATACTGGACAACGTTGAAGGTACAACTGGCTAAAGTAACTACATCTTGTGAATTTGGCACTTGATACACCATACTCAACGTGGCACCGCTAATGACACTTACACCAGTGAGTTCATCGCCCGAAAGCGTGGCCTCGCCATTAGAAATACCCCCAATGTTCCAGGCATTCTGGGGCACGGCAGCTCCTTCGGGTGAAACGGTAATCTTATCGCGAATGTTAACAGTCTTGCCTACGCCCACATCAAAGTTTGACAAAGAATAAGAGGTTGGGAGGGCCACTGACAGTACTACAGGGTCAGAGGGGGTACCATAGGCACCATCACCTTCAACACGATATGTGATGGCAGTACTGCTGGTCAGCTTATAAATCTCGTCAGTACCAGCCGTTTTGATCATAAAAGTGATGGGCTTACCGCTATCATCAGTGCTTCCGTAGTTGCCCGGGATCTGCATTGCCAAGTAAATAACACCTCCATTAGTCGTTTTAATATTTGCGTCATTGTCGTCGAACACCAGTCGACAGTCCTCCTGACCTGCTTCGCCGACAAAGGCAGCAATCGTGAATTTACCTGCATAAAGAGCGTAATTAGTATTCGAAACACTTAACTTTGCGTACACAACCGTACGACTAGCGTTTCCGGTCTTGGTGTTACTCCAAGTACCATTGAGTTGTGCCATCGCCCCAACTGTGGTGGCGAGGAACACGAGTAAAGTTAATAATTTTTTCATAAGCTTATGTTTTGATTATATTGTTATTATTCTATATATAAATTAGGTTCGCGCGAGGCCAACACATAGGCTGGCCGAGTAATTAGAAACCACATAGGCGTGGTTATAGGTTTATTCGGCTACAAAGTTACGGAAAATATACCGTAGCTTATTGTACTATTTTAACAATCTATTGTAAAATTTAAACAAACGGTTAATTACAATAGCAGTCAGCGTGGTAAAATATTATTACATACCGGGGGGGGGTAATTTCACTCTTTATATATTGCAGCGGCGTCATTCCCGTGAAGTGATGGAACACCTTGGTGAAATAGGAATTGTCGGCGAAGCCGCAACGATAGGCTGTGTCGATAATGGTCACTTCGGGATATTGTGCCAAGTAGCGTTTAGAGAATTCTATACGGAGGTGAAGTAAATAGTTAGAGGGTGTGAAATCGGTCGCTGTGGAAAGTTTGCGCCGTAACATCGATGGGCTGATGGCCAGTCTCTCGGCAACATGCTGGATATCGGCCTCACTGGATGCCATCAACTCCTCAGTAGCCTTGGCCACGAGAACGAGGAAATCCTTGTTCATTTCTTTTGTCACATTGGTAACTGCCAACAGTTGCTGAGCCTGACGCTCAATCACTTTGGCAGCATGGTATATTTCCCCGTCATCAAGTGTTTCTTCCTGGCGTAGTTTGTTACAAGTGCTCTCTATTACGTCTAGAGTCTTCTTGATTTTTGGTATTAACAGATCATTCATTATTTTACGATTCGTTTACGATAGTGCAACTCATGCACAGACCTGGCTATCTGACGCCGCCGCCGAAGCCGCCGCCGGAGAAGCCGCCACCGCCGCCTCCCCATGAGGAATGGCCGCCACGGCCTGAGGCGCGGGCCTCACGGGCAGCCTTGTTGGCTACGGCACGCGAGGTGCTGTTCAAAAGGGTGGAACGGATCATCGGCAGGGTCATGTTGTCTGCCATCTGATTGGCCACCTGGTCCATATTGAAATATTCGGGATTGATCTTCTTCATGTCCTTGATCACCTGATCGGCAATGCCGAAGAGGGTGGCATAGATCATGTAGTCCTTCCACAGGGCCACCTCCTGGACAT